>LSCK01000015.1 GCA_001577135.1 Cloacimonetes bacterium TCS60
AAACCACAAGATGCTAAAAAATATGGCTGATAGGGGATTTCATATTAGTTGGGAAGAGTTAAAAAAGGAAGCCAAAGGGGAAATCGTGGGCAGGCCACATTTTGCTAAACTAATGCACAAGAAGGGTTATGTAGAAACCTATCAAATGGCTTTTGATAAATATCTAAAAAAGGGAGCTCCCCTTTACCTAAATAAAAAACGATTGCAACCGGATAAAGCCATCGAATTGATCCTAGAAGCTGGTGGTATACCAGTGATGGCTCATCCTTACCAAACCCAGCTACAGGATGAAGAACTAGAGCAACTTGTCAAAAAATTGACAGACTATGGCTTGCTTGGTATCGAAGTTTTCTATTCACAACATACAAAGGTTCAAATAGAAAAATATAAAGATTTTGCCCGAAAATATAATCTGCTTACTACTGCAGGTTCGGATTACCACGGGTCTAATAAACCATACATAAAATTGGGCATGACCGTGGATGAAGAATATGTTGAACCATTTCTGCAAAGAGTTCACATTGTTTAAAAAACAATCAGATAAATATCGAGTAACTCAAAAATCTTAACTTAGAAGTAAATTGAATATTGCCAGTTGAAAATAGAATCATCCATATTGCTGGTAGAGCTATACTTGACATAAGTAGGTCTGCTAAAATTTTTTTGATAAATAATAATAACAGATTAGGAGAAAATTTTATGCAAAAAGCAATTCCTGAACCACATGGTGGAATGGGTCTTATCAATCGAACAATCCCAGAGTTGGAGAGAGAAAAATTTGTGAGAAAAGCAAAAAAAAATAATATGTACACTATCAGCAAAGCAGATCTTTCCATGTTCTATAGGATTGCTGATGGAGGGCTTTCACCACTTACAGGTCCGATGGGGAAAAATGAATTTTATCAAGTCCTGGATGAAGAGGTTATTGAGCGTAATAACAAAAAATATACCTGGACTATACCAATTATTTTTCCTGCCTCAGAAAAGGAAGTTAATACATTCAATGTTGGTGAAAATGTAACGATAAGGACAGAAGAGGGAGTGATTTTAGGTGTTATTGAATTAGAAGAGGTTTATCCTTTTGATAAAGATTATTTTAATCAAAAAGTTTATGGAACAGAAAGAGATGATCACCCGGGACCCAGAATCGTAAATAATGATGACAGGGAATATCTTATTGCAGGTGAGATTTGGGCTTTACCTCGTTTAGATTATCCAGAATTCGGTAAATATATGCTGTCTCCCGCTGATACTCGAGCTATGTTTCAGGAAAGAAAATGGGAACGAATAATGGCTTTCCAAACCAGAAATGCTTTGCATAGAGCTCATGAGTATGCAATGGTTTGGGCTGCAGAAAAATTAACCAAAGATGGTCATTACACAGGGGCAATTTTAAATCCCCTCGTGGGAGCTACAAAATCAGATGACGTTCCTGCAGATGTTAGAATGGACTCTTACCAAGCTCTTATCAAAAGTGGTCAACTTGGTGCTGGTGATAGAGATGAAGATATCTGGAATAAAGCCGGCTATGATCTAGATGATCAAATATCTTTGATTGGACTAGACGTAAAAATGTACTATGCTGGACCAAAAGAAGCCGTAATGCATGCAATCTATAGACAAAATTTTGGCTTTACTAATATTATTATTGGCAGAAAACACGCTGACGCACCATTTGATGATGGAGATGCTGCCTGGGGTGATTTCGATGCTCATCATATTTTTGATAACCTAAAAGGTAGCCTTGAGATCGAGCCTATAAAAGTGGGTTTCGCTGCTTATTTTGAAAAATTAGGAAAAGTGCGGCTAATGAAAGATCATCCGGATCTGAAACCATTCCACATTTCAGGAAAAAAATTACGTAAACAACTTCGAGAAGGATTACCCGTTGATGACAGGATAATTAGAGAATCTGTGGTGAATGTGCTTGAAGAATATTACGAAAGAGAAAAAAGAGAAAAGAAAAAGAAAATTAAAAGTAAGAATCTGACCTGGCATGATACTGGTATATCAAAACAGGATAGGGAAAGAAGAAACAGGCACAAAGGCGTAGTTATTTGGTTAACAGGGCTGTCTGGTTCGGGTAAATCTACTATTGCTACTGAACTCCAAGCACTTCTTTTTGAGAAAGGAGCTCACGCTTACACTCTAGATGGTGATAATGTACGGCAAGGGCTCAATCGAAATCTTGGATTTTCTCCTGAAGATAGATCAGAAAATATACGCAGAATCGGAGAAGTAGCCAAACTATTTGCTGATTCCGGTTCTATCGTTATAACTTCTTTCATCTCACCTTATAAAAAAGGACGCGATGAAGCACGATATCTTGTGGATAAAAGTGATTTTATCGAGGTTCATGTAGAAGCACCTGTTTCTGTTTGTGAGAATCGAGATCCCAAAGGTCTATATAAAAAAGCAAGAGCCGGAGTCATAAAGGATTTCACTGGCATTTCTGCTCCCTATGAAAAGCCTGAAAATCCAGAGATTTTCCTGGAAACAGACAAATTGGATGTTGTTGAATCTGCTAAAAAAATAATTCAGTATTTAACCGATCATAACATTGTGTCTGAGTAATTAGATATGATTATCTCTTAAGTTAGAATTTTATGAACTTTGCAGTAATTTATACAGCAATCATCATTTTATTAATGGCGATTGTGCTTTTAACTGAAAAATTCACCCCTGCCTTGGTTATGCTTTCGGCACTATTGTTGTTAATAATTGGTAAAATAGTTACTGTAGCAGAAGCATTTTCCGGCTTTTCCAATACCGGAATGCTTACGGTTGGCTTTCTTTTTATCGTTAGTGCTGCTCTTAAAAGCTCCGGCTTTGTAAAAAAAGTTATTAATTCCTTACTCGGCAATCATAAGCTTAAAGCAACCCCGCGCTATTTACGACTCATGTTTCCGGTTGCATTCTTTTCTGCTTTTTTGAATAACACTCCTGTTGTTTCATCCTTGATCCACGTAATTAAAAAGTGGTCCCGCCGGACGAATATTCCTGCCTCTAAATTGCTCATACCTCTATCCTATGCAGCAATCCTGGGTGGGATCTGTACCTTGATAGGAACAAGTACAAATTTAGTAATCCATGGTCTGCTCCTGGCTCATGGTGAACCAGGTTTTGGTTTTTTCCAGCTTAGTTTGATTGGTATTCCTACTGCTATTTTAGGTATAGTTTTTGTTGCACTCGTTGGTAACAAATTATTGCCTGAACGTAGGGAGCGGATCACAAAGCTGGATGAAACTTCACGTGAATTCGTCGCTGGAGTGATCGTAAGTAAAAAATATCCTTACATTGGTAATACAATTGAACAGGCGGAATTGCGTCATCTTAAAGGCCTGTTTCTATTTCAAATTCTACGTGAAGATGAAATAATTACACCTGTCACTCCTGATGAGAAAATTTATGAAAATGATAGATTGTTTTTCACTGGCAAACCAGAAACTATCTATGAATTACAAAAAACAAGGGGACTAAAAGTCATCAGAGAACCGGATTTTAATGTATCTGATGTGGACTCAAATAAATATAAAACCTATGAAGCAGTAGTTTCCAACGTGTCGCCCTTTGTTGGTAAAACTGTCAGTGAAAGTCAATTTCGTGAAAAATACAATGCAGTTATACTTGCTATTAATAGAAGTAATGAACGCATAGACAAGAAAATCGGTGATATTAAATTGCGGTTTGGAGACACACTTTTCATCCTGGCTCGTACGGGATTTGGTAAACGTTGGTATGATTCTAATAATTTCGGGTTAGTTACTTCTAGTGTGGATATCCATACAAAACCAACCTGGAAATCTAATACTGCTCTGGGAATTTTGCTGGCAATGGTTTTAATGGCTGCATTAAAGATTGTACCGATAGTTATTGCAGCCGCGGCTGGAGCAGTCCTCATGCTTTTATCTAATATAATTAGTTTGCAAGAAGCGCAGAATTCAGTGGATTGGCCTATTTTGGTAGTTATTGCGGCTTCATTGGGCATCGGGAGGGCTGTGGATAATTCTGGTATTGCTTTGATCGTAGCGAACAATTTGATTGTCCCTTTAAAAATTTTTGGTCCTCTTGGCATTATTGCTGGGATTTATGTTCTTACTAGTCTCTGTACTTGGGTTATACAAAATAATGCTGTAGCTGCTCTCATGTTTCCTGTTGTTTTTACTATTGCCAGGTCTACTGGTCTACCAACAGCACCTATATTTATTACTCTAGCTATGGCAGCATCCTCTAGTTTCGTTACCCCCATTGGCTATCAAACTAATTTAATGGTTTATAGTGCCGGGGGATATAAAATAAAAGATTTCATCAGAATTGGCTTACCGATGAATATTTTCATTGGAGTTGTTGTAACTGCTTTGATCTCATTAGTATATTTTTAAAAAGAAAATTAATTTTAAAGAATAGTTTATTAAATTTACGGAAGGAAACCTTATGGAAAGAAAAAAAATACTTGTCACAGGCGCTGCAGGCTTTATCGGATATCATCTCTGTAAAAGATTGATCAAGGCAGGATATGATGTGGTTGGATTGGATAACATTAATGATTATTATGATGTGGGCATAAAATATGGGAGATTGAATGAGTTGGGGGTTAAAACAGAATTTATTCATTATAACCAAATTGTTGCAAGCGAAAAGTATGATAACTTCGAGTTCATTCGTCTGGATTTAGCTGAAAAAAGTAAATTAATAAAACTCTTTGAAAAATCAAAATTTGATTTTGTAGTAAACCTAGCAGCTCAAGCTGGGGTACGCTACTCAATAAAAAATCCTGATGCCTACCTTCAGAGTAATATAATTGGCTTTTATAATGTGCTGGAGTGTAGCAAATTGTTTGAGATTCAGCATCTGGTATATGCCAGTAGTTCTTCTGTTTATGGTCTTAATGAGAAAATGCCGTTATCAACAAACGACAATGTGGATCATCCCATAAGTTTGTACGCTGCCAGTAAAAAAAGTAATGAACTCCTGGCTCATTCTTATAGCTATTTATACAATATTCCCTCAACCGGGTTGCGCTTTTTTACTGTTTATGGACCATGGGGAAGACCCGATATGGCGTTATTTAAGTTTACTAAATTGATTGCTCAAGACAAACCCATTGATGTATATAATTATGGCAAGATGGAGCGTGACTTCACTTACATTGATGATATTGTGGAGGGGATAAGAAAGGTAATAATAAATGCACCGGAGCCAGACGAAAATTGGTCAGGGAAAAAGCCTAATCCACATTCGTCAAAAGCACCCTATAAAATTTTTAATATTGGAAATAGTTCTCCTGTCAAATTGATGGATTTTATTGAAGCATTAGAAGATAGTTTGGGCAAATCAGCTAAGAAAAATATGATGCCGATTCAAGCGGGAGATGTTCCCAAAACTCATGCTGATGTGTCTAATTTGATTGATGAGATAAATTATAATCCCAATACGCCAATCAAAGAAGGTATCGAAAAATTTGTTGAATGGTATAAGGACTATTATAAAACAGATTAGGCATTTACTTATCGCTACTCAAACGTGTGTTACTTTGATTTATTTCTTGCTAATTTGTGATTAAATACTTTTTCACAGTTTAACCATATTGCACCAAATCCCAAAGCTCCTTCGATTAGTAAAGTTTGTTTTTTAGGAACAACATCCGGTAATGTTTCAGATTGACAAATTTATTCCATTAACTGTTTTCTAAGGGGATTCCTTCTTTTCAAAAATCCACATCAAAAATATAAAAATACGATTTGATTTTTAATATAAATCTTTACAAAAATTATTTAACATTAACTTATTTAAAAATCGAAAGGAGTAATTTGAAAAAGATTACCATAATTTTAGTGATAATTTTAACCTGTACACTGCTGACGGCAGAGGATTGGAACATGGAAGCAGATGCAAACCTGACTCTTACCCAGAATTCTTATAGCGACAACTGGGAAGGCAGTGAAGTGGGAAATATTACCTGGGCTTTTAATGCGAAACTTATTGTGGAAAAACAAATTTCACCAATTTTCCTGAACAAAAATACTCTCAAAC
>LSCK01000016.1 GCA_001577135.1 Cloacimonetes bacterium TCS60
CGGGCATGATCCCGAAGATTATCAGCATAAAATTGGAGATCCGCCCACGAGGTTAGAACTTTATAAAAATTCTCCCGGCTATCGCTTGATTTTAAATAACATTCTCTTCCCGGCTGCAAAAAAGAAAAAATTGAAGACTTAATTCTCGGGCGGGGTTGCTCCTGTTTTCTCTTTTTTTTTGATTAAATCTTTGATAAATTGATAAAGATAAACAACACCTGAACCTATAAAAATTCCCAGAATAGCTCCAGCTAAGACATCCGCCGGATAATGAACTCCCACATAAATTCTGGAAAATCCGATTAAGGCAGCAAATCCAAAAAAATATATCGCTTTACCCTTATAAAAATAGTAAAAAACAGTTGCAACACCAAACATATTAGCAGCGTGGTTAGAGGGGAATGAGAATGATGATTTGTATCCCATTAAAAAATGTCCACCCGTTAGAGGAAAGTCCGGATTACAGGGTCGTAATCGTCCTACCAGAGGTTTAACGATCCGGTATGATATAGCATCAGTTAAGGCGAAAGATATTAGACCTAATAAAACGAGGAGCAAGGCCTTTTTCTTTTCAAAATATATGAAAGCAAATAATCCTAACAAGCCTGGAATCAACCAATTATCAGGCTCTGTTATGATAGGGAATATAAAATCAAAAACAGGGTTAGCAATGTAAGTATTTAAAAAGATAAAAATGGACTTGTCAAGATTCAGCAGTACTGATACCACAGATTAGTTCAACCTAATTTGTAATGTTTTCTTATATCCTCTGTGATTTTCCATGTACATTTAACTCCCGCGGGTATTTCCACAAAATCTCCTGCCTGGAAGGTAACAGTTTCACCCTCTGTAGTTTTAACAGTTGCTTTTCCTTCTAAAACATAAAATCTTTCCTTCGTATCATAACTCCAGGGGAATTCGGAGACCTCTTTCTCCCATACAGCCCAGGATTTGATAGAACGTTCGGCCATCTCATTTTCTTTTAAATTTTTAATTACTTTTATGCTCATATTACTTCTCGTCACCTCTTTCTTGTGTATGTAATTTTACAGCTATAGGTTGATCGGTATCCAGATGTGCATCAATCTGTGGGAATGAAATTGAAATATTATTTTTCGCGAAAACTCTATTGATTTCAAACCTTAAATCAGATTCTAAAATACGCACATTAATTTTTTTCTTTAAATTCGCCCAGATTAAAATTTTAAAAACCAAAGCACTATCAGCAAACTCCTCAAACAAAACCACCGGTTGGGGGTTATTAGCAACTTCATCATGGTTATTTATGATATCTGATAACAACTCTTTTACTTTGTCCACAGGAGATCCATAAGCTACTCCTACCGTGAGCTCTCTTCTAATTATTTTATCTGTAAGTGTCCAGTTAATTACGGAGTTTTCCAATAGCTTACTGTTTGGTAACAGCATCCTCAGGTTTGAAAAAGTTTTAATAATTGTGGATCGTGCACCGATCTTTTCAATAGTTCCTTTGTTCCCTTCTACTTCGATAATATCTCCCACGTTTAATTGCCGTTCTGTCATTAGAAAGATACCACTAATAAAATTATTCATCAAATTCTTACTTCCAAAACCAATTCCAATAGCAAGGGTACCACCAATCACAGTAAAAATCGTTAAAGGTATGCCGACGATAGAGAGGGTAAACAATACAACAATGATGAGAAAAATATACTTGCTAACTGATTCAATAATAGCTCCCTGACTAATATCGAAATTAAAGCGCTTTTCAAAAATTACTTTAATCTTTTGAGAAAAATATTTAGCAAATCTGAATCCTATAAAAAGAATGATTAAGCCTATGATCAGGTTACCGAAATCTATACCCTTACCTTGAATTGAAAACAATCTGGCAGACCAGATGTCAGAGAAGAATTCTAAATGAAATCCGATTATATGTAAGCCAAAAATCCAGATTAAGACTTCAAAAATAATTTTAACTACTTTTTGAACACTTTTGATAGAATTTTTATCTTTAATCTTCACGACCAGGGGTTCAAATACCAGTTTATCTAAAATCCAGTTGATCAATTTTCTGGCAATCAAAATGAAAATTATTCCCAGTAACAAATTACCCAATGTTATTATTATAAAATCTGTATTGAGCAAACGCAGATTATAATATGGTGTAATAGCAGCAATCAAGTCATTGATAAAATTTATGTCTCGGAACATTAATTCCTCCAGAAATTATTTTAAAAAATTGCCCTACTTTTATACTCATACAATCCATTATTTGTCAAGCATTACACTTATTCAATAATTTCTTGTAACTCGGATAAGACTGGATTAATTGTATAATGTATGAGCTTTTGTATTTCAAAAATCTTCTTTGGAAAGGGCCTACCAGTTTTTTCATCCATGAAAAATTTTTTAAATTCTATGGCTAAAGGACAGCACTTAAGGGGAAATTCCTTAGCAACATGGGCTGGAAAATTTCCTCCAGGGAAAAAATTATTTTCAGTTACCTTTAATTTCCTTCCCATGAAATTGTATTCTTGCAGAATTTCAATCAGCTTTGTAATTGCTGGTAACCATCTATCTCTATCAATTTTCCCGGTGCCGATAATTATATCAGGGAATGTTTTGCAATTTTGCTGGCTCTTGCGTTTATAATTAAAACTATGCAATTCATATATCACAGAATATCCATGTATTTTATGTACTTGCGACAGATAGTTTTTCAGCTGATGGTAAAATTCATCATACAACGATAGCGAATCACGGATGAATTTATAGTTGGGTTCTTCCTTCCATAGTTCTAAACCCCAGGCATCTTCCGGTTTTCTGTAAACAGCATTTTTCCTTTTCCGATTAAGATCAACCTCAAATCGGGAACGATTTACCACGATGCTATTTTGACTTGCCCTAACAAATTCATCTGTATAAGGATCCTCTTCTCTTCCTCTTTCTTCATCGCTTAGAGCAGTTATATTCTCTGCTTCCGAGCGTAATTCATGCCCGGAATGGATAGCAACAGCTACCAGTGGTTTAGCCAGCTCATTGTAATGAAAACTACAAAATTTTTTCATAGCATTTTTCTACTAAAATATTTTCTTTTGTGTCAAGAAACATGAATAAAATCAGGCATCCCCTCCCTTTTCATTTGACTTTTTGACACCAAAAAGTTAATAAAATAACTAGAGAATTGCCATTCAGAAAATAAATTAGATAACAAAAACAAAATTATAATCCTGCCTTATTGTCTTCCTCGAGGAGTTCCGATTTTCGGAACGACGAAGGATCTGTCAAAAGACGGATAGATGTTTAAGCAAATTGGCCACTTTGGGGAGACTCTTCGTCACTTCGTTCCTCAAGAGTGACAATGTTGTTTTAAGGATGGGTGTCCTTATTCACAATTCACAATTCACAATGACTTGCTTGTCACTCGTTACTTGTCACTTTTTTTTCGTAGAAAAAGTAAATGGTTTTTGTAACTTTTTGACATCAAAAAGTTAATAAAATGACTAAAATAATCTTTGCGAAAGCTCGCCTGATTTTGTCTGAAGTGATAAGTTGGATTTTTTAATCTTCTTTTCAAATAGCTTTCGCAAAG
>LSCK01000017.1 GCA_001577135.1 Cloacimonetes bacterium TCS60
ACTGCGGAAAAGCAATGAAAAATTACAATGAAAAACTGTCAATTATTTTAGGACTTGACAAATAATTGATCAGGAAATTTGGTATTTGTCAACAAAGCGTGAGAGTTTATCAACTTCGATCACATAGAGCTGGTAAAATTCTACAATTTTATTTGTTTTGGATCGGATTTTTTTCTGTTTGGAATAGTAAAAAGCTTGAACCAGACCGGGTAGATCAAAATCAAGATTCTGTTCGGTCGCTTTGATAATGCTAAAGGAGTTTTCCGGTATCTCGGAATTAGTAAATTTCAAAATAGCTTTTAGAATGGGCAGGATGCTTTTTATAGATTTTTTAATTACAGAAAGAATATATTTTTTCTTCTGGATATTTTCTAAGAATGATAAACGTAAAAGCAGCAATTTGCCTTTTAGCTCTCTTTCAGCCTGTAACCGAAGGTCGCTCGGGTCAAAATTTATTTCGGAAAAAAAATCATCACCGAAAAGGGTTTTATGATTGGACTTAATATCCAAAAATTCTATGGGAAACGTGTCCAAAGAAGTTTTTATGTAATCCCTGGATAAAAAAAGTGGAGAAGAAACTCCTTTTTTCCCCAGTTTTTTAATCAAATCACGGGCAGGAATCAGTGATTTTAATTGTAAGTCGTCAATAATAATTGCGACATTAATGTCGGAAGTTGAAGCATCAAAATCATCAGTAATTGCGCTGCCATAGATATAGAGAGAATCCAGTCGTTCGCCATACAATTCTTGATATTCTTTGCTTATCCTGTGGAAGAGATCCTGTTTATTTTTTATTTTCATCATCCTTCTCCGATTTGTTTAGTTTTATAAATTTAGAAGCACATAAACGTGCTAAAGAACGGATCCTCTTGATATAGAGAGCTCGTTCTGTAACTGAGATAACACCTCTGGCATCGAGTAAATTAAACACATGCGAAGCCTTGATTGTAAAATCATAAGCTGGTAAAACCAGATCAGATGCAATCAATTTTTTTGCTTCATCCTCGAAATCAGCAAAGTTTTGGAAGAGCAATTCCGTATCAGCAGCATGGAAATTGAATTGTGAGAATTCCTTCTCGGATTGGAAATAAATATCACCATAAGTGATATTTTGATTCCAGGATATTTTTTTGAAGTCCTTCACTTTTTGGATATACATTGCAATTCTTTCTAAGCCATAAGTGAGTTCCACTGGAATTGGATTAAGCTCATATCCTGCCATCTGCTGGAAGTATGTGAATTGAGAAATTTCCATTCCATCCAACCAAACTTCCCAGCCTAAACCTGCAGCTCCCAATGTGGGTGATTCCCAATCGTCCTCTACAAAGCGGATGTCGTGTTTTTTGACTTCGATACCTATGGCTTTTAGACTTTCCAAATAGAGTGATTGAATCTCATCGGGAGAGGGTTTGATTATTACCTGAAATTGATAGTATTTTTGCAGACGGTTAGGGTTTTTACCATAGCGACCATCTTTGGGACGACGGGAGGGTTGTACATAAGCAATGTTTATATCTTTGTTAGTGAGTGAGCCAAAAAATGTTTCGGGATGGAAAGTACCAGCACCCATCTCAATATCATAGGGCTGATGAATTACACATCCCCTTGCATCCCAAAAACTTTGTAGCCGGAATATAATTTCCTGAAAAGTGAGAGCCCTATTCATCAAAAAATCCAGGTTTCGTCGCTTTTTTTAACTCTACTACTTTTTCGATTTTCTTCTTGATATTTTCTTTTGTGAAAAAATCAGTAGCTTTTTCAAGTCCAATTCTGTAATACTCTTCTGCATTAGTGAAATATTTATATGCCTTTGTTTTGTTGTCAGATCTCAAGTTATCGAATTTATCATAAGTTTCTTGCGTGGCTTCCCGGGCTTTTTTGTCATAGGTTAAGAAATTTTCATAATGAATGTAACCTCTACTATTATCTATTTCTGCAAGCACAAGATAGGGACCAGAATTATTTGGAGCAATCTCAGCAGCCTTTTGAGCGTTATTAATTGCCTGGCCATACTCTTCCAATTGTCTGTAAACATCTGCAATACGCATGTATCCGGTTGCAGATTGAGGTTTAAGTTCTATATAGTTGCGTAATTCAGTTATGGCTTGATTAAAGTTCTTTTGCATGGCGTAAATCGCTGCCAGGTTGAGATAAGGTGTGGGTGAAGCCGGATCTTGTTCAATCAGTTGCTTGTTCTGAGCAATGCTCTCTTCTAATCTGTCTGTTTTCTGATAGGCAATAGCTAGCTTTTTAGCTAAATCCTTATTTCCCTCTCCAGCAGATATAACCTTTTTTAAATGCTCTATAGCTTTATTATAATTTTCTCTATTATAATGAATAGTACCGATTTCTTTGTTAGCAATACAATTTTCCGGTTCTAATATCAAAATGCTTTCATAGGATTTCAGCGCTTCATCTTCATTGCCCAAGTTCTTCCAGGTTTCAGCTAACTTCATGCGATATTCAATCTTCTCTGGAGAAAGGTCTATCAGGCTTTTATAAGTATCGCATGCTTTTCTTAACTGGTGGTTGGTCTTATAGGTCCAGGCAAGTCCTTCCCAGGCTTCGATAAATGTGCTATCAATTGCAATAGCATCCAGATAATACTTTACTGCTTGATCGTAATTTTCCTGCACTGCTGCGATGTAGCCCAAATAATTATAAACTTCTTTTTGTTCGGGATTTAGCTTCAGAACCTCCAGAAATGCGCTCTTTGCATCCTTGTAATTTTTTGAGTTAAACAGATTCAAAGCTATTTCCATCTTCATCTGCTCACCAGTTTTAAAAAAGCCCTGGGCGATTGTGATTAGTTCTTTTACTTTGTTTCTTCTTTTGGCGCGTGCCTTTTTTAACTGCAATACATCAGATTTGATCTCTTCCGTTTTTGTGTTTGTCATAAAGTATCTTAGGTTAAAGGTTGAGCCATTGGCAGATATCATTCCCCAGATCGCTACATTAGCTTCTAGCTCTTTGGAATATTGGAGGGAGAGATCGGGTGAGATAGCAGCTGCTGTTTGGTCACCAAGAATATCTTCTATTTCATCATCATCAATTAATTTTGTATCAGGAAAATCTTTGTCCAGTGCGTAAAGATCTTTTGTGACATAGCGACACATAGAGCGACTATCCTGATCTAAATATGAAAAGCCCCAGACAGCGATTGTTAAAGAAGGTTGAGCGGAATCCTCTGCGGATAAAATTGTTGGAGTAGAACCCAAAACAATAATGATAGTGACTATTAGGGCAACTAAGATAAGTTTTTTCTTCATCTTTCCTCCTAGGGAAATCTAATTATTTAATTTGTAATTTTCGATGAATTTGATTAGTTCCAAAATTTTTATCAAGAAATTCTAATATTTTAATATACATTTTTATATTTATTTTACTTTTCATAGGATAATCCTGTCTATACTTTTAGATAAATTTAGCTTCTAAAAGTTTAATTAAGCAGAAAAGTTTTGCTATCATCAAATTCGAAAATTTAGATTTTGGAGGTAGATATTGGCTTATTCTACAAAGATATTTATTGTACTTAAAGTTCCGTCATCCTCTCTGTAATCCATATAAAAGAGGTCATCGGTTATACCTGCAGCAGCCATTTCCAAAATTTCCTGCCAGTTGACACGTGAGAGATCAAAATTAGTGTTCCCTACATCAGCTTGTAAATCTTCTGGGTCTGGTAAAAATTTTAGACCAAGTTTTATTAATTCTAAGGGAATACCAACATTTAGTATAATATTATTTTTATCCTCATTGCTAATTTGAATTTTTAATTTTGAATTTTCGCTAGCTTTGTTCTGTTTGAGATCCAGGGCTGATAAGAGTTTTTCTGCTTCTTGCGGGGAAATTTTTCCCTGCTCCACCATTCCCAGGATTCTTTTCTTTTCCTCCACTATTTCTCCAGAGCATTTAGGAGTTTTTCAGCTTCTGCGGCATTTATTTTACCTTTTTCCAACATTTCTAGAATTTTTAATCTGCTTTGTGTTTTGCCATTCTTTGATTTTGAAGCTGTAGAATTTCCGGATTTAGTAAAATGTTTTGTGTCTTTAACGAACTGTTTAACTGCTCCCTTAACTTTGGCTGCAATATCCTTACCTGCTTTCTGAAGTTCTTCGTTATTTATTGCTTCTTTTATTTCATTGGTCAAATTAGAAGTAGCGTGTTCTACATTTTCCATGATTTTGGGGTCTTTAATTGATAATTTTTTTAGTTTTTCTCTGGCTTTTTCCATCTTCTTCTTAACCTTTTTTTGAATTTCTTCAGAATTTATAGAGTTTATTATTGTATTAACTTCATCTCCCAGACCACCAAAATTGATGTTTTTATCAATTTTACTTTTGTTGATCAAAGATATAGAGCCGCGTTCGTTTTCTGCACTGATTTTTACCAGTCCCGATTTACGCGTCATGTACAAAAGTTTACGATTATCTTCTTCTTTTAATTCATAATCCCCGGGCAATCCGATATAAAATTTTCCGAGCTTGTTTTTTGCCTGGATATTATAGGGGGTATCGGCAGGTAGGACAAGATGAATTTTACCATTTTTATTTTTAAAGTTGAAATTGCCTTCCTGAAGATTATTGAATTCATAGTAAATACTTCCGTTGTTTCCTTCAATAGAGGCATTATCAAAAAAGGAATTAAGAATTCTGATTTTGCTGTTTACCGTTTTAGCTTGCAAATCCCCCTTACATTTTGTGCATTTTATTTTGCCATTTTTATTGTCCAGAGTGATCTCACCCTTAGTATCAAGCAGTTTAATACTACCGTTCATTGATTCAATGTTTGCCTGTTTGCATTGGCATTGTTTGAGAGATATTTTGCCGTTCCGGGTTTGACAAGAGAGGGGAGAGTTGATCTGTTTTAATGACAATTTACCATTTTGTGACATAGCTTTAACTTCATTTTTAATGTCTTTAACTTTAAATCCTCCGTTGTTGGATTTAAGATCAAGCATACTGGTTTTAGGAACTTTAAGAGTAACAGAAGCCCTTTTAATATTATAATCTCCCGTTTCATTTACCTTGATCTCTAAAAAATTATCATCTTCATTGAAATCTATTATGAAGATATCTTCGAATGAAAGTTCCCTATCCGATTCCAGGGAAACTTTTAACACAGCTTCGTCAAAATCACTCCCTTTAATATACATACCGATATTTTTACAGTTAACTGTTAATTGCAAATTCTCTTTTGCCTTAAATGTTTTAGTTTCGTTCATTTCATACATCTCCGCTCCTTTCCGAAAATTTTTTTATCGCATCTTTAACGGAGATTTTACCTTTATCTAAATCAACGAGGATTGTTTCGGTTCCATCATCTGTAGATTTAATTTTATCGTTGGGGCATAAAAGTGATTTAATCTCCAGGATGCGATTTTTTACAGTGGGATATGAAATCCCCAT
>LSCK01000018.1 GCA_001577135.1 Cloacimonetes bacterium TCS60
GGGTGCTCCCAGTTTACCAATCGATAAGTCACAATTGTCCATTCCTGCACAAACAGAGATAGCCGAGATAAAGGTAATAAAAACCGAGAGTGAGTTTCTGGATGAGAAATTCAAGCTATATCCTGCCCAACCCCCTGTACCTCTCTCAAAGAGCGAAGATGAAATTGATTTTGTACCGCCTGCTGATGAGTACTACAAAACTAAAAGTCTGTTTCCGCTTAAAGTCGTTGAAAAGGGAAAACGTGGTTATCTCTCTGGATATAACATCGCTTCCTTAATCATTCACCCTTTCCAATACTATCCCTCCTCCAATAGAGTAAAATTTTATTCTCATATTGAAGTAAAAATTACATTACGCCAGGTGAAAGAGCAACCTGCTGTATTTTCTAAACGCTCAAAAATAGCTGATGATCACCTGAAGAGTGAATTGGTCAAACTTATTGATAATCCGCAGGAGCTTAAAACTGCTTATCAAGGAAATCCGGTGAAATCCACTAAATTACCAGATGAGGAACATCTTTATGTTATTATTACTTCCGTCGATCTCAGCTCTGAATTCGAAGAGCTGGCAAACTGGAAAACTCAGAAGGGATATTCTGCAGAAATTGTAACTCTTGATTGGATCTTTTCGGAATACACAGGCGCGGATGATGCTGCCAAAATCAGAAATTTTATCAAAGACGCTTATCAGAATTGGGGTACGTTGTGGGTACTTTTAGGAGGAGATACTCAGATTGTACCGGTAAGGAAAGCTTTTGCCTTTGACTGTGAATATGGAGATTACAATGATAACTATATTCCTTGCGATTTATACTATTCGGATCTGGATGGCAGCTGGAATGAAAATGGTAATGATGTTTATGGTGAGGTTTCAGATGATATAGATATGTATCCAGATGTTTTTGTTGGAAGAGCCGGTGTGGAAGATATTGAAGAAACCATTGCCTTTGTTGATAAGATTCAAACTTACGAAAAAAACCCACCTGCAGATTTCGCGCTCGAAATGCTCTATTTGGCTATGGTTCTCTGGTGGGATCCCTATACTGACTCGGGTATCGGAAAAAATCTTATCGATGAGCTTTATGTTCCCCCACGATTCGATCCTATAGAGAAATTATATCAATCCCAGGGAAATGAAGATTATGATAGTGTGATGAATGCTTTGAATGAAGGCAAAAATTTTGTGAATCACGATGGGCATGCCTGGTGGAATGTAATGGGAATTGGCACGAGCCATCTCTATAATAGTGATATGGATATTCTCACTAACGGACCTGCATATTCCGTATTATATTCCATTGGTTGTTGGCCTGCTGCCATAGATTATAATTGTATTGCTGAACATTTTTTAACCAATCCAGATGGCGGTGGTGTTGCCTTTGTTGGTAATTCGCGCTACGGTTGGGGAAGTCCTGGCAACCCTGAATACGGTTATTCTGATAGATTCGACCAGGAATTCTATCACCAAATTTTCGATAATGGGATCAATACCATCGGTAATAGTGTGGGTGCGATTAAATCTACCTATGTTCCTTTTTCTGCACAGGAGAATGTTTATCGCTGGTGTGAGTATGAGATCAATCTTCTGGGCGATCCACTCATGCCTATGTGGACGGATGAACCGCAGCAGCTTTCCGTCTCTTTTCCTGATACAATACCACTCGGAACCAATCAATGTAATATTACTGTTACCTACGAAGGAGAGCCGGTTGAAGGTGCTTTGGTCTGTTTGATGGATGGTCAAGATATTTATTTAACTGTAAATACAGATCTCGATGGACAAACCTCGATTCCGCTTGAAGCCACTGACCCGTCTCGGGAAATTTCTATTACTGTAACTGCTAAAAACTTTGTTCCATTTGAAGATACCATACAGATAGATAGTGACCTGCCTTTTGTAAACATCGCTGATTTTACTTTGAATAATTTGGAAACTGATTACATTGAACCGAATGACACAATTTCTATGGGGATTACTCTGAAGAATTATGGCTCTGAAACTGTAAATAATATTGAGCTCTTAATCTCTAATACTAATTCTGCAATTACCCTGGTAGATTCCGTGGAAAGCTATAACAGTCTGGGCGCAAATGATTCAGTTAATATTGCCGCAGCTTTTGAATTTACAACTTCAGAAATGATAAATGATGGAGAAGTCAGTTATTTGAATTATCAAATTAGTGATGAAGATAATAATCTCTGGCAAAATGTGATTGGACTTGTGGGGGTAGAGCCTTTGCCGTCCTACTATATTTATGAACTGTCGGACACGTTGGGAAATGATAATGGAATTGCTGAACCTGGTGAAATCGTCAATCCACATCTTATTCTAAAAAATAATGGCTTGTTATCTGCTGATGATGTAGCAGTTACTCTAAGTACCAATTCCACTTATTTGAGCATACCCTATTGTGTCTGGAATTATGGAGATATAGCTGCTTCAGATTATGCAGCACAATACCTGGAAGTGGGGATTGAGGAGGATTGTCCCACTCCTTTATTTCCTAAATTGTATCTGAATATGGACCATAACGGAATCACAACTGTTGATTCTTTCCAGCTAGCAATAGGGGAACAGGGATTCAAAGATGATATGGAATCCGGAGCTGCTGACTGGACCCACTCCGGTAGCAATGATCTCTGGCATCAGACTAACTTCAAGTCCGTATCTGGTGATTATAGCTGGTATTGCGGAGACTCTTTAACTCACCGATACGTGAATGATATGGATGCATCCCTCACTTCGGAAGAGATAGTTCTTGATGAAAATTCTGAGTTGTCATTTTGGTGCTGGTATGATTTTCCTAATTATGGTACAGATGGTTTTTATGTACAGATTCAACATAATTCTGATTGGGAGACGCTCGATTTTATAGGTAGTGGAGGAGCACTCGAAACCTTAACCACAGGCAATGATTGGCTTCCATACAAATACGATTTGTCACAATATCCTGCTGGAACGGTAGTTAAGCTTCGATTTAAAATGTTCAGTAACTCAGAAGAGATAGGTAAGGGAAGCTATATTGATGATGTTATAATAACTAAAGATAACATTGTCATTTCCCCCCAGTTTTATGCTGATGTAGTATTTGGCGATAAACCCCTGGAAGTTCATTTTACAGACGAAACAACCACGTTAACAGATTCTGTTTCCACCTGGTTATGGGAGTTTGGTGATGGAGAAACTTCTACGCAAGAATCACCCGTTCACCTTTACACTGCTATTGGCAAAAAAACAGTTAAACTAACAGTCACAGATGAGTTTGGATTTACTGCAACACAAACGAGGCATAATTATATAGATGTAGCGAGTGGAGGTGGAAATGTAATCTATGTAGCACAGGATGGGTCCGGAGATTTCCCTAATTTGTATCAAGGATTGTCAAATGTTTATGATGGAGATACACTGCTTGTTGGGGATGGAATTTATACTGGAAGTATGAATAAAAATATTGATCTGGAAGGAAAAGATGTAGTAATCATTTCAGAAAATGGCAATGATAATTGCTTTCTTGATGGAGAGGGTAATGGATTCAGTTTTAAACTTGAATCCTGTGAGCAAACCCTGATCAAAGGTATCACCTTTAAAAATTTTAATAATTTATCAGAAGGTGGAGCTCTCTTCAGCAACAATTCATCTTTTACAATTGAAAACTGCCTGTTTGATAGTTGTTCCTCTTCTGAGGACGGAGGTGCGATTTATATATTTAACGGAGATGAAATTCACATAAAAAACAGTGATGTTGAAAATTCAGCAGCAGATTACGGAGGAGCAATAGCTGCCTTTGATGTTGATAGCCTTGAAATACATAATTCCTCCTTCATGAATAACACTGCGGGTAAGGGAGCTGGTGTTTATCTGGAAAATAACAAGTTTGCGATTGTGGATAGTAGTTCTTTTTTTGCTAATGTAAGTAGCAGTATGGGCGGTGGCCTTTTTGCTAAAAATTCTAAAGATCTTTTTATATCCAAATGTGAGTTTGTCCAGAACACGGCTGAATACGGTGGTGGGTCTTATTTCACATCAGATTCATCTTCATTTATCGTGAATGTCGAAGAATCTGATTTTAACGACAACTCAGTTAGTCAATATGGAGGTGGAATCTACTCCCTGGCTCAATCCGGAACTCTTAAATATGTCGTCTTAGAAGGAAACAGCGCCATTCGGGGAGGTGGAGTTGCCTTAGAAGGTGATTCTGATTTTACCATTGAGAATTGCTTACTATACGACAATACTGTAAGCGGAAATTCTGGATTTGGCGGCGGAGTATATATGTATAACTCTACCTGTTTGATAAATAACTGCACTCTTACAAGAAATTTTGCCCAGAATTACGGTAGTGCTGCCATGGCTTATTCCAGTACACTGGATGTTGAAAATTCAATACTTTGGGCAGATAGTACTGCTGAAGAGCTAACCCATTTAAACTCAGCAATCACCGTAACTTATTCTGATGTACAGGGCAGTTATCAAGGAACAGGTAATATCGAGCTTGATCCTGAATTTAATGATCCTACCTTTGATAATTATGAAATAACTGCTACCAGTCCATGTATAGATGTGGGATGGAATGATTATGTGAATTCTGATGCTGACTTAGCAGGAAATCAACGTGTGTGGGATGGTAACGACGATGGAGATGCTGTAGTTGATATGGGATGCTATGAGTTCGGTGCTCCACCAATAAGTGTAGATGCGCCTCATGAAATCGTTCCCACCCTCTCAGCAATAAATAATTACCCGAACCCATTTTCTATTAAAGGTAATATAAATATTGAATTCACCCTGTCAAAACCGCAAAAAATTACGATTAGTGTCTATAATATCCTTGGTCAAAAAGTTAAAACATTAACCGAAGATTTTTTCGTAACCGGAAATCATACAGTAGAATGGAATGGTCAAAACAAAAATAGACAGACTGTATCCTCCGGAATTTATTTATATCGTATCAAAACAGAAGAGAGAAATTTTGTTAAGAAGATAGTGTTGATTAAGTAATTAGTTCCCTGGATTTAATAAGTTCGATTTTAGAAATTATAGTACATGAAGATGATTGATAAGAGATTGATATTTGTCGTTTTGATTATATTTCCCCTGGGAATTTTGTTCTCTAAGGGTGTTCAGAAAAAGCCCCTGGATCATTCGGTTTACGAAGATTGGAAATATCTGAATGATTGCCAAATTTCAAAGGATGGTAATTTCATTTCCTATGAAATAAATCCCATGCAGGGGGATGGCTTTCTTGTTTTCAATAATGTAAAAACAGGCAAAAAAGATTCAATTTCCAGAGGTGATAAATCGCAATTCTCCGCTAATTCCAATTTCGCTGCCTTCAAGATTGAACCTGAATTTTCAGAGGATGAACAGGATAAAACAACTAAATCCGATTCCTTGGGAATTTATTTGTTTGAATCCGATTCTCTAATAAAATATCCAAACCTGGAAAAATTTGAAGTTGCTGAGGATTCATCTTCCATAATAGCATTTTTAATGGAAGATTCTATATTCGTAAAGGAAGATACGACAAGTAAGAAGAAAGCCATAAAAAAATTGGTCATATCTGTACCTACGGATAAATTCTATCAGGAATACTTGCGAGTTGGACGTTTTGATGTAAGTGAAAATGGAGAGAAAATTGTTTTTGTTCAGGCATTGGCCGACTCTAGCGATTCTTGTCACATCATGAAATATGATACTAGCAGCAAAAATATCAATATTATTTATAAAAGTTCTCATCCTGTGCAAGAGATTAAAATTGATAATCGAGCTCACCAGATAGCATTTATTGCTGCTTCTGATACAACTGAGGAAACATTTCATTTGTCATTGTGGCAAGAAGATACGGAGCTACCGTTTTTATTAAATCCATTTTCAGATGTTGAAAAGGCGAATTGGACGGTTAGTCCTAATGAGGAAATTACTTTTTCGTCTAACGACAAGAAACTTTTCTTTGGCATAGCCCCAGTTACAATCACAGGCGATGAAGATTCTACGGGTAATGACTATGAATTAGATCTATGGCATTGGAAAGATGATAGGATCCAGAGTTTTCAAAAGGAGCATCTAGAGGATGAGCTTGAACGTTCATATCTTACTTGCTATAATATTGAAAACAGGCGATTTGTACAAATTGAAGATACAACCAGAAAACATTCTCTACTAGATGAAAATACTGAATGTAAATATGCTCTTGCCATCTCCTATTCTCCCTATTATCCAACTTCACAGTGGACGAGTCCTTATTATAGGGATTACTATCTAATAAATTTACAATCTGGTGAGATCCGCTTAATTGCAGAAGAAACTCAAGATTATTACAGATTATCTCCAGCAAATAGATATGTTTATTGGTTTGATCGTCATGCACAAGAGTGGTTTGTGGAAAACACTTTTTCTGGTAAGCGGCAATGTGTAACCGAGCACCTGGAGGTAAATTTTTATAATGAGGAGTTTGACCGACCACAAAAACCCTATTCTTACGGCGCAGCAGGTTGGATGCAGAACGATGAATATTTACTGCTTTATGACAAATACGACATCTGGAAAGTCGATTCCAA
The DNA here is from genome assembly GCA_001577135.1 of Cloacimonetes bacterium TCS60. Taxonomy (GTDB): domain Bacteria; phylum Cloacimonadota; class Cloacimonadia; order JGIOTU-2; family JGIOTU-2; genus TCS60. The sequence goes on from LSCK01000018.1 coordinate 6,559, forward strand.
AATGAATGAAGCACCAACTAGATTAACCAGTGGGAGAGAAAAGAGCATAGTCTATCGTTATGTGGATATCGATGCCGAAAACCGTTTTCTGAAAGAAAAAATATATATAACTTCATTTAATGAACAGACTAAACGAGATGGTTATGCAAGGCTATCTATTAATTCAAGTAAGGGATCTGAAAATTTGATATCCAGTGATCATACCTTTTATCATTTGAAGAAAGCAAAAAATACAAGCAGGTTGATCTGGAGAAAAATGTCTTTTGCAGATTATTCTGATTTGTATTACAGCGATAAAGAGTTCAAAAATATTCATAAAATTACTAACATAGATAAGCAGAAAAACGAATATATCTGGGGCACAAGCGAACTTGTTAGATGGGAAACGTCCTCCGGCAAGAAATTAGAGGGGATTTTATACAAACCTGAAAATTTCAATCCATCACTAAAGTACTCTCTTATCGTGAAAATTTATGCAAAAACCAGTGATAGACTTCATAGTCATTACTCTGTTTATCCCAGCAGAAGCATAATTAACTACCCTTTTTATGTAAGCAATGGATATTTGATATTTAAACCGGATATTAAATATGAAACAGGGAATCCGGGAAGTAACGCCCTGGAATCTGTAGTAACTGGAGTTAATCATCTACTCGGTAAAGGTTTCATCGACGAAGAACACGTGGGATTAATTGGGCATAGTTGGGGTGGCTATGAAGCTGCCTATATAGTTACTCAGTCAAAAATATTTGCAGCAGCAATGGCAGGAGCACCAGTAAGTAATATGACGAGTGCTTACGGCGGGATACGATGGGGATCTGGT
>LSCK01000019.1 GCA_001577135.1 Cloacimonetes bacterium TCS60
CAACCAAAAACTACGTGTATCTGATTTTCGGTGAATTGCCTTACAGTTCCCAATACATTTTTAAGGGCTTGTGGTGTATGGGCGAAATCAATAAAAACATGGAAATTACCCTTGTCATGATCAATTTTTTCCAACCGACCCAGAACAGAAGAAATAGTAGCTATGGCAGATTTGATAACTTCCCAACTAATATCGAGTGTTCTACAAACAGCAATAGCTGCTAGAATATTCTGGACGTTATGGTTGCCCAGCAGACTGCTGTTTATTGAATATTGTGAGTTTTCGGCATTGACTAAAAATTCCATCCGATTTTGTGTTGTCTTGAGGTTAGTAGCCCTGAAATCGGATTTGATATTGATACCAAAACCAATGTTTTTATCTGCTTTGAATTTATTGAAATAGGGGAAATGCTCGTCATCTTCATTTAAAATTATAGTTTTTTCTGTTCCTGTTATGTTTTTTGAATCCGCAACATACTGCAGTAACTTAGCTTTAGCCTTTTTGTATTCATCCAAAGTTTTATGATAATCGAGGTGATCGTAAGCAAGGTTTGTTAATAAGCCAATATCGAAATCACAGGCTTCCACTCTGTATTGAGCCAGGCCATGGGAAGATGTTTCCATAATAGCAATTTCAACATTGTTTTTTACCATATTTGCCAGAATTTTTTGGATTTCCAGAGCATCAGGCGTGGTTGTATGCAATCCTGTTTCAATGCTCTCGTTACCCATGCGTACTCCCAGGGTCGATATTATTCCTACTTTTTTGGAGCTGGAGGATAAAATGTTGTATATTATCTCACACGTGGTAGTTTTGCCATCTGTGCCGGTTATTCCTACCAGTATTAATTTTTTTGAAGGATAATCATAAAATTTTGCTGCCAGGTGTGCCAGGGTTTTGCGGGAATTGTGTACAATAATGGTCGGGATGGCTATTTTGAAGGAAATATTTGGATTATCGCAAACAAGTGCAACAGCACCTTTTTGCATTGCTTCCTCTAAATATTCATGCCCATCATGGTTTTCACCTTTAACGGCAACGAAAATATTTCCGGGTTCAATTTTTCTGGAATCAAATGATATGCCCGTTATCTCCAAATTTGATGCAAGGTTTTTATTAATGAATTTTTTTGTTTGAATGTCAGAAATCAGTTTTTTAAATTTCATAGATGGATTATTCTTCGAGTGAATCTGATATTTGCCCTTTCTTTATTAAACTTCTTATGTTTGTGTAGGTCTTGAGGCTTTTATTGAAAAATTTATACCAGAAGGGCTTGAATACTAGGTCATGCATACCGATGAATACTTTTTTTTCACCTTTAAATCCCTTTTTAAATCTGTAAACGCCATAAAGCGGATGGTCTGAGTGAGGATTAACCGGGATACCCCAAAGGTCATATGTTTTGTAACTCTGTGATTTGGCCCACTTTATAACCTCCCAATGGATAGCGTGGTTGGGCATACGATTGCGCTGCTCGTTGGAGGAGGCTCCATACATATACCAGATCTTATCTCCATAACAAAAAATATAAACTGCAGCAAGGGGTTCATTTTTATAAAATGCAACAAAAATTTTCACCATATTTTTCTCAGCCATAAGATCAACAATACGCTCGTAATAATTTTTAGAATGAATGATAAAGGAATCACGAGAGGCAGTTTCCTGGAGAATATCATAGAAAATATCAACTCCCTCCTGATTTGTCATCATTTTAACTTCAATATCTTTTCTACCGGATAGCCTAATATTATAACGATGTTTGGACTTAAAACTCATAAGGATATCATCTTTTTTTCTAGAAAGATCTACGTAAAAAGTTGCCCTGGGTTGGATCTGTTTGGGTTGGAATCTAAATCCCAAGTGCTGTAAACTTTCTATTGCTAACTCATCATCTTCTTCTATGGCTGGGTCAATTTTCAAGACGATGGCTTTATGCTCACTGGCCAAAGTCCCTACTTTTTCTTTTAATATGGACAAAATTTCTTTATTATGAAAATCCACAACCGGTCCGCGCGGGGCGTAAAAAATAGCTTTACCCAGCAGTGGTATCTTTCGTTTAAGTATCTGGATTCCCCCGATAAGATCTTCTCCTTTTTTTATACAGATTATGATTGATTCCCAATTCGATATTTTTTTAAACTCTCCCCATTCGGAAGTCTGTGATATCGGGCATAATTCTGTAGTAGCTAAGAAATTATTCCAGGCTTCCAGCTCGGATCTGGATTTTGCTAATTTGCAGATAATTTTATTTTTCACATTCACCTTTTCCGTATTATAGATTTAATAATTTATGCAGATATACAAACTTTTGTGTCAACTTTCTTGAACTTTGTGTCAAGCAGATTTGATTAATGCAACATGATCGGGACATAAAATGTAAAAACTTGACTGCAAACAGATAGAATTATTTTTATTTTGTAAGAAAGGATGTTATGAATAATTTACAGAAAAAAGTACAAAAATTCACAGAAGAACATGAAATAAAAACAAAAGTAGAAATCAGGTTACTGGACCTCGTCTCTGAAGCAGGAGAGCTGTCCAAGGAGTTTTTACAGGCAACAGAATATGGGAAAGCTGAATTTGTTCCAACTCAAGATTGGGCAGCAGAATTGGGAGACTTATTATTCTGTGTACTATGTTTGGCTAATACATCGGAACTTGCCATTGAAACAATATTGCAGCAAACTTTGGAAAAATACACAAATCGAATAGAGGAGCATGGACAACCGGGATCAGAAAAAAAGGTAACGGAGTAACAGTTATAACAATTTATTTTGTACAAATTTGTAAACCAGATAGGTGCTGATTATCGAAATAGTAAATGAGAACAAAGTGGCTCCCAGAAGTCCAAAGGGGATAACAGAAAAGCGGAAAAAAATTGCATAAACGCCAACATTGATGGGTCCACTCAGCATCAAAATTTTCATAACTGCTCGTGAAAATGCTGTCCCGTGTTCATAATAAGTAATCACCATTGTCGAGAGCATAACCGCAGGAAAGCAAGAGAAAGCCCCACCGAAAAGTGGTCCTCCCACCTTTGCCATTACCACAGCAAACACGATAATACTACCAGTTACTAACCCTCTGATCACAATTTGTCCATAGGAATATTTAATGTTTTTTCGCTTTTGCGCTGCGATTTGCATTTGATTCTCAGTATAATAAAAAATAAAAAATAAAACTACAACAAGTATTAATATTCCTATAATAAACTTATTAAATTCGGAAAGTATTAGGAATAAAGCAATTGTAATCCAGGCAAACAGCGAAATTCCCACGGCCGGATAAAACCCATGCTTTCCCAGAGAAATATAGGCAAAGACAAATAATGCGTCCAGAGCCAGGATCGCAGGTATGATGGAGGTGGCTTCATATACAATCTGTAAATTTTCTGTCCATCCAATGAAAAAAAGTGAGACGAGAATTGTGGAAGGAATCCCGGCTATAACACCCCCAATTTTGGAGCCAAATTGTTCAGCTATGATGGTAGCGAGAGTTATCCAAATACTGCCGACGATAAAACTTAATATTAGCTTTAGGTAAAACACCCGGGAAAACCAAGTTGTAGCATTTTATTATTTATACATATAGCGTTTTATGCTTTTCTTGGGAGTTTTTTCAAATTCTTCAGGATAAATCTGAATTTTTGATATTTTACTAAAGGCAGGTAGTAATTTATTTATCTTGTCACGATTTTTCTTCATAATTTTTTCCAAATCGTTTTCCTCGACCTTTTTTAGATCGAGTCTGTCGTAATCCGGATATACAAGAGCAACTAGCTTTTCTTCCCTTTTTACCACAATAGCTTCTTCAATATAATTAAGGTTAGAAAGTTTGGCTTCAATCTCTTCCGGGTAAATATTTTGGCCGGATGGACCCAGCAGCATGGTCTTTTTTCTGCCTTTAATATAAATAAAGCCATCATTGTCGGTGAGAGCGAGATCTCCCGTGTGAAGCCACCCGTTCTCATCAATAGTTTCCGCTGTTATTTTTTCCTGTTTATAATAACCGGTCATGACATTTTCACCCTTAACTAATAATTCACCCACAACATTATAAGGGTCAGTCGAATCGATCTTGTACTCCAAAGTGTCAACAGAAATACCCACTGAATTTTTCTTATGATCTTTCCAATTGATATAACTAATGAGGGGCGCGCATTCTGTCATGCCATAACCAATTGTAAAGGGAAATTTTATAGTTTTGAGGAAGTCCTCTACAGCATCGTTTAGAGGGGCGCCGCCTATAACAAATTCGTTAAATTCTCCTCCAAATGAGTCAACCAGTTTGTTGCGGATCTTTTTATGGATCAGTTTTTTAATGAGGGGAGTTTTTAATAGCATATTTGTGGGAAAGGAGTCCATCGCTCTTTTAATTTTATTGTTATAGATTTTTTCAAGGACAAGCGGTACTGATAGTATGAGATTTGGTTTAATCTTGCCAAAAGCTTTTAAGATGATGGTGGGAGAGGGTATTCTACCCAGGAAGGTGATATGGCATCCTGTACAAAAGGGAAAAAGAAATTCAAAGGCACAGCCAAAGGAATGCGCTACAGGTAAGAATGACAATATTGTATCTCCGGCAACCAGACCCATATGCTCTTTTGCAAAGACAATATTTGCGGCTAGATTGTTATGAGTTAGCATTACTCCTTTGGAAAAACCAGTGGTTCCGGATGTATAAACGATCCCTTCCAGAGAACCATTACTGATTTCCTTGCATTTAAAGTTCTTGGAATTAAGGTCACCCTGGTATTTTTCTAAGTAAGAGTTTTTGCAGTTTGCCAGCTTCTCCTTGGCTTTATTTGCTCGGGAGAAGAGGAGTTCATAATTTTCTATGGCTAAGATCGTATTTAACTTTTTCATCTTAACTGTGTCTAATTCGGTAAAAGTATTTTCCATTACAAACAGTATTTTAGCATCAGAATGGTTAACAATGTGGTGAATATCATTAGCATGGAAATCAGTTAGGATGGGAACGACCACCGCACCATAAGTTACAGTTGCTAGATATGCAACACCCCAATTAGCAGAATTTTTGCCAAGTAAAGCAATTTTATCACCTGGTTTGATATTTAAGTTTTTAAAGAGTTCATGTAAGAAGGTGATCCTATCTGCAATTTCTCCGTAAGTGAGTGTCTTTCCATTAAAATTGGACAGTCCGGGTAAATCCCAATTTTGCTTAATTGAATTTTCGATCATTCCAACAAAATTTTCTTTTAACATAGCTACTCCTAAAATTTTTTTTAAATTCCAATCACGATATAAATTTCAACCAGCCCCAGGTGCATTAGGGCAATCTTATACAGACAACTTGCAAAATAAATATGAGAGAAACTTTTTGTAAAGTAATTTCTTGTTGAATGTTTTAAGGATTTGTTTTATTTCTTCCATTTTATACTCCTTTGTTAGAGTTTAATTTAAACTCCAAAACTGTCCAGTGTCATCTTGACACAGAGGGCGGTGATGAATTAACCAATTCAAGAAAAAGCTACCATCGAATTACACGGGCTAATCAAATTAAAAATTATAAAAAAAGCTTCATAGAAACGAAATATGAACATAAATGCGAAAATCCCTTCTAATAAGAAGGGGGGACCGCGCAGCGGTGGGATGTGTAAAAAAGCAATGAAAAA
>LSCK01000002.1 GCA_001577135.1 Cloacimonetes bacterium TCS60
ACTTCTGGTGCGCTAGATGGAATAAGATGAAACAGACAAGTTATATCCATAGGCAGTAAAATACCATCTGAACTCAAGCCTTTAATGGCATCATCACCCTGCACTGATCCTTCGTATCTTTTGGAACTCATGGTATATTCTTGCGTTCTTATGCTCATTTCATGCAGGTTGACCAAAGGATTAACAAGATTTAGACCACTATATAAAACACGCTCGCTCACTTTACCAAAAAGATCCTGGACCTTTACTTTTCCAGGTGGAACAACTTTTATGGTTTGTGATAAAAAACCAATAATTAATATTAAAATTATTCCCATACGAGCTAATTTAGCTTTATCTCCAAACAAATTCTTTGCCTGGAAATATGCAATAATCAAAATTACTAGAATTACTATAATACTCATTTTAATCTCCTTTCATGAAGGATTATTATTAACGATTTAAGCTTAACTTGTAATTATTAATGAAGTTTACTACATCCTTTGAACTAGTACCGGGGGTAAAGACAGCTTTTATACCGATCTTTTTTAAGCCGGGAATATCATCGTCCGGAATTACTCCTCCGGCAAAAACTATAATATCATCAATGTTTTTATCGTTCAAAAGTTCCATAACTTGTGAGAACAAGACTTTATGCGCTCCAGACAAAATACTCATGCCTAGAAAATCTACATCCTCCTGAATTGCAGTTGCCACTATCTGTTCTGGTGTTTGTCGGATTCCAGTATAAATCACCTCAAATCCAGCATCTCTGAGAGCGCGAGCAATAAATTTTGCTCCTCTATCATGTCCATCTAAGCCTGGTTTTGCAATTAATATTCTGGTTTTCTTATCCATACATCTCCTTGCTATAAAACAAGTTCTTCTTGATATTCACCATACTTGTCACGCAATACATCAGAAATTTCACCAATAGTAGCATATGATTTTACAGCTTGTAAAAAATATGGCATAAGATTTTCACTACTATCCACGGCTTCTGCCAGTTCACTGAGTGACTTGTTCACTTTATGGTTATCTCTCTCTCTTTTTAATTTTTTAAGCTTTTTCTTTTGTTTACGTTCAACTGATTCATCAACTTTTAGTAAATTCTGTTCAGTTTCTTGTTCGGAAGTAAACTTATTTACACCTACAATTGTACGCTCATCATTTTCAATTTGCTTCTGATATTTGTAGGCACTTTGCTGAATTTGTCTTTGGGGGAAGCCTTTTTCTATAGCCGTGATCATCCCTCCCAGCTTATCAATTTTTTCAATATATTCGAAGGAGTCCTTAACCATTTTTTGGGTCATCTCCTCTACAAGGTAAGAACCTGCAAGAGGATCAATAGAGTTAGTAACTCCACTTTCATGTGCTACAATTTGTTGAGTGCGGAGAGCAATTCGAACTGAATCCTCGGAAGGTAGTGCTAAAGCTTCATCGCGTGAATTTGTATGCAGAGATTGTGTTCCTCCCATAACAGCTGCAAGAGTTTGGATAGCGACTCGCACAATATTATTGTCCGGTTGCTGGGCAGTTAGAGTTGAACCACCAGTTTGTGTATGAAATCTTAATTTCATAGATTTTGGATTTTTAGCTTTAAAATGTTCTTTAGTAATTTTTGCCCACAGCTGTCTAGCAGCTCTGAATTTAGCAATTTCTTCCAAAAGATCATTATGAGCATTGAAGAAGAAGGAAATGCGTGGGGCGAAATCATCAATATCTAGTCCGGATTCAATTGCAGCTTTAACATAAGCAATAGCGTCGGCAATAGTAAATGCAATTTCTTGTACAGCTGTTGAACCGGCTTCTCTAATATGATAGCCAGAAACAGAGATTGTATTCCATTTAGGGATATTTTGAGAGCAGTACTCGAAAGTATCAGTGATCAATTTCATAGATGGTTCTGGGGGAAAAATATAGGTCCCTCGAGCCATATATTCTTTCAAAATATCGTTCTGAATGGTTCCTTTTAACTGAGATTGATCCACATTTTGTTTTTCAGCCACAGCTATATACATCGCAAGCAAAATAGCAGCAGGAGCATTAATAGTCATCGAAGTAGATACTTTCTCAAGTGGAATGCCAGCAAACAGTGTTTCCATATCAGCAAGGCTATCAATAGCAACTCCGACTTTCCCAACTTCTCCCACACTCATGGGATCATCTGAATCGAGACCAATTTGTGTACACAAATCAAAGGCAATGGAAAGTCCTGTTTGTCCTTGTTCCAATAAATATTTATATCTTCGATTGGATTCTTCCGCATCTCCAAAGCCAGCATACTGTCGCATTGTCCACAATCTTCCACGGTGCATAGTTGGATAAACTCCTCGGGTATAAGGATAAACACCTGGATAACCAATATCCTTTTCATAATCAATATTTTTTGTATCATTCGGAGCATATATCCTTTTTACTTTTTCGGAAGATCCTGTCAAAAACTCCTCTTTTCTTTCAGGAAACCTATTTAGAGTTTTTTTCAATATTTTATTAAATCTATCACTCTTTTTACTCATAATTTTATTCTATGATATCCTTTGATTTTTAATGTTGAATAAAGAATTTATATGTTTCGTTATCTAACTCAGAATTTACATTAATTTTATAAAAATAGAGTCCATTAGCAGGAACATCACCATCTGCATCCCGTCCATTCCATTTAATTTTGTTAAATCCAATGGCACAAGTTTGGTTGTTGATCTCTTTAATTAATTTACCAGCTATCGTATAAATTTTGATATCTATATCAGCATTGCCATCCAGGTAAAATGTAAAATTTGTTTCTTTGTGAACCGGATTAGGATAATTAAGTACATTTCTCAAAGAAACATCATTCTCTGCTTTTACTTTGAAATCAATACTCTTTATACTCGATTTATTAAAATTATCAAATACATTTACTCTCAATGTATGTTCACCCGGCTCGATATCATCCAGTGTATATTCAAAAGTGCCTTTTCTGTAGGAACCTGAATCGTAATTAAAATAATCTGTAACATTAATTTCTTCATTATCATCCAGAGTTAATAGAATTCTATGTCCGGGTTTATTAGTTATATTTATTCCGTTTGTGTCCGAAATCTCTGCAATTACTTTTGGAGCAGATGAAGCGTAATCACCACTGGAAAATTCTTTGTTTTCCAACCAAATATTAATTTTGGGCGTATCCGGATTTTCTCCTATCTGGAGTCCATTCAATTTATAGTTATGAGCTCCGGGTTGATCTTGTCTTTCATAATTTAACCAGGCATCACTACCACCATCTTCATCTACTGCATATGCAACCAGATGAGCGTAATCACCAGTTTCCGAATCATCCGGTATGATATATTCAACGGAAAAAGTATCAGCTGGTGGGGTACTAACACCTCTAAAAACTGGTTTTCCTTTTTTTGTTACCCGGATAGTTGCGCGTTGTTCTTCATCTTTCGAGGATGAGTATTCTACATAATAGTCACTGTCCAGTCCTTGAACAAACAATCGATCAAACGGTTGAGGAGTATTATCAAAGCTGCCACTAAATTTAGCAGTTTGTCTAACTTTGATCGAATCGGTTGAATCAGAGGCAAAATTAAATACAGAATAAGTAGGAGGAATAGTTAATTTAATTGCAGGATCACCCAGGAGCGAATAGACCAGGCTATTTTTGGGAATGGAACCACCTTTTTCCAGTAATATTGATTCACCAAGGCGCATACCATCAGTTGCATTTATAACAAGAGAATCAACAATTCTACAGCAATGACCATGTCCGGCTGTGCCTCTTGTGGCAGAATAGGCAGCCACCCCTGCCTTATCTTGAGCTAGGAGATATTTTTCACTTAGTGATTGAAAAAAATTAGAATCGAATTCACCAATATTACAAGAGGAAGCAATAAAGAAATTTAGTTTCTGGGCATTAGTAAGTTTAGATATATCTCGTGTTGCTCTAAAATAATCCTCGTCTCCCAGAACAAAATATCCTCCATGGCCGGCATAGAAAAATATAGAAGCGCCGGAATTGATTGATTCTATCAAATCTGAATTTACTTCAGGTTTATTCATAGATTGGTCAAAAGGATATTCCACAGCATATATCTTGTCTAATTTACAAAAATCCTTTATTTTATGGGCACAATCATCTTCTAATTCCTTAGTATGATAATATTCATAAAATCCACCTTCCTTGAAGAAATCATCCGGGCACAGAATTACATTCGCCCTCCAGTTTCCCCAAACAGGTTTCTGAACATAATCAACTATTTTATCCACGACAATATAATACTCATTTAAAGTTTGAGCTGGAATCCTACCGGTCATCATTTGCGGAGTTTTGTAATCTGTAAAATAGACGTAATAATCATCAGAACATTTTAGATTATCTTCAAAAGGGGGAAATTTATTTTTTCCAGCTGTGATTTTTTCATATTCCAGGAAGTCATTTGTACCATCTCCAGCAAAAATTGCATAGGCAGTTTTGTGTTCGGAATTTACTCCATAATTTTCAAAGGCATATTTAAGAAAAAGTCTTATACCTACTACATCGGGAAGACCCCAAGAAAATTCATCATAAACATCAGATGTTTTTACAACTGCACATTTCATTCCATCCACTTCACTATGCATTTTAGCTAAATCCTTAGATTTTTCATAAAACACTGAAGGAGAGATGATGATCAAATCTGTACCTGTTAATTCCTCTAAATCCCGCAACCAGTATTGGCTAGTTTCTACTTCAACTAGTTCATTTTGCTCATTTTTATATGAATAATAATAGGTTGGTTCCAGCTTTTCTGTAATTTCTGATGGA
>LSCK01000020.1 GCA_001577135.1 Cloacimonetes bacterium TCS60
CATTATTATTTTCCCATTTATCTTTTCCCTTTAATTTTTATGATCCTGGAATCAGCATACTTCTGCAAAATTATCCCGCTGATAATAAAGATCAATCCAATTAAAGTAGCAACCAGTATTTTTTCTCCAATAATTAAATTAACAACCAATAACGAAAGGAAAGGTGTAATATAGATAAAATTAGAGATTTTTGCCGTAGTTTCGGAAAGTTGTAAAGCTTTCAACCAGATAACAAATGTGATCCCCATTTCAAAAAATCCCACGTAAGCAGAACCAAGCACTCCTTCCCAGTTGTGCCTGATTATTCCTGCAACATCTATCTTGTAGAAAATACTGAATATCAACATAAAGATAAACCCGAACAAAAAATTTAAAAATAGTTTTACTATCTTGTCACGTTTGTCCGTAATATTGAATATCCAAAACAAAGCCCAGATTACGGCGCTAGCAACCGGCAGTAAATCAGCAGCAAGATTGGAAAATGCCAAATTAGCAAAACTCCCCTTGGTTGCTATGATAACAGCGCCAATGAAACTTATAAAAATGGAAATTATGCTCATAAAGCTAATTTTTTGTTTCAGAATTGGAATAGATAGCAAAACTAGCATGATAGGCCAGGTGTAGTTCAGGGTAATTGCCTCCTGCGCTGGAAGAATGGAATAGCTTTTAAATAGGATAAGATAATAAAAAAAGGGATTCAGAAAGCCCAATCCGGCTGAGAGTAATATTTCCCTGGATGTACTTACTAATATAAGATTCAATTTCCCCTGGATGATTAATATGATTAATAAAAGTAGGAGGGAGAAAAATGATGAGAAAAAGAGAAGCTCATAGAAATTTAGGTATTTGAGGGCAATTTTGAAGGCAGATGCTACGGTGGACCAGAGTCCAACCGTGAGTATGGCTAAAAGATATGCAACGTTTTGCTTTTTCATTAAATTTGTTAAAACTGATCAATTTCTTTCTGTTTTAGATGCCGCCAGTAACTTTCGGGTAGATTGTTTAACTTGACTTTTCCTATGCGAACCCGTTTTAAATCAACTACAGAAGAGCCAATATGTTTTATCATTCTACGAATTTGCCGTTTTTTCCCTTCCGAAAGATAGATCTTTAGTTTAGTCAAATCCTGCTTTTTTTTGTAACCCCGGAAATACACTTTAGTTGGCTGAGTGGTAAAATTTCTCAATTTTATTCCTCCCCGTAATTTTCTTATACTTGCTCGTGAGATTTTACCCTTTGTTTTCACATAGTAAATTTTTGTTATCTTTTTGCTGGGATGAATTATTCTGTTCGCCCATTTACCGTCATTAGTGAAAAAGAGTAAACCACGTGAGTTTTTATCCAATCTGCCCACGGGAAAGATTCTTATGGAAAATTCAGGCAGCAGCTCAAACACGGTTTTACGGTCAAAAGGATCATCAGCAGTAACAATGTAACCAGGTGGTTTGTTCAACATTATGTAAATTTTTTTTTCCGGCATAGAAAGCGTTTTACCTTTGTACATTACAGTATCTTGGTTGGGCTCAACTTTTGTAGAAAGCTTGCTTATGATTTTTCCATTTACTTTTATTTTTCCGTCCAGCACTAGTTGCTCCACCGAACGGCGGGAGCCTAAACCGGCTTTAGCTAAAAATTTGTTAATGCGCATTTCTGATTCTCCCATTTACCATTGCTCTAAGGTGTTGGTGAGAATTTGCTCGGCGAGATCTTGTATGATTTTGATTCTGGCTTCTTCCTCGGAGTAGAGCTCTACTCCTTCACCTGTATTCTCTGCTTCCGATTCATTGTAGATTTTTTGCATCCTGAGGTTTGTATTTTGCCAGATGACTTCGTTCTGTACAACATCTTGAACCTTAATTGAAAATACAAATGAAATTTGCCACTGCAAAGGATTTTCTTCCTCATCATAAGCATATACCTCTCTCTTGTAAGAACGCACAACTCCTGTAACATCTATATCTGCATTGTCCCCTTTCACCTCCAGACGATCATCGTCTATAATCTCAGAGATAAGGTATTGGTCGATAAGGGTAGGGAGTTCATATTCCTCTGAATCGTTTTGGAATTTTGAGATCATAATCGAATGAAGCTCAGGATTCGATCTGGTATAGAAATTATAAGCACCGCAAGAGGTGACTGATATAAGTGTTAATAAAATTATTAATTTTTTCATAGAAATCTCCAGATGATCTGAATCATATACTGTAAGAAAATGTCAAGATTAATAAAATGAAAGATTGTTCAGGGATCTCATATAAAAAGATTGACTTAATTTAGCGTTGAATTACTTTTTTGCTGGAGGATAAATGGAGAAAGACCAAATACTAACTTTAAAAGAAGCAGCTGAGATGCTCAAGGTATCTCGAGAAACTGTTATTAATTTAGTTTCCCAAGAAGAAATCAGTGGAAAAAAAATTGGTAATCAATGGCGTTTCCACCGAAATGAATTGGAGAAATGGAAATCATCACAAAAAAAGAAAAACGTTGAACAAGTTGCACTAGAAAACGTAGTTGAGAGATTTTTCCAGTATATCGATGAAGACAGAATTATCACAGATTTAGATGCACTTCACAGATTCGATATCATGGCTAAAATGTCTAAGTTTGCTAAGGACCTGAAGATTTGCAGAAATCAAAGCTGGCTTTTTAATATGCTACACAGCCGCGAAAAATTACTCTCCACCGGTGTCGGTAATGGAATTGCCTTTTTACATCCCCGTAAGATCCATTCACGGAAAATAAAACAATCCGGTGTCATGCTGGGGGTTTGTGAAAAAGGGATCGAGTTTCGCTCTATCGATAAAAAACCCGTCACACTCTTCTTTCTTGTTTTAATGAAATCCGAAAAAGAACACCTTTTTGTTCTCTCCTACTTAAGCCAGTTATTCCGCGGTAATGCGCTTAGAGAGAAGATAATTAAGGCACCTGATAAAAAAACGATTATGAATTTGCTTGAACTAAAATATAGTAAAAATATAAATTAGGAGAATCATGCATAGTTTTAAGGTGAAGACGAAATCGCGTTTTGATTTTGTCAAAATTACTCATAAGGTAAAGAAAATTGTGGAGCAGGAGAAGATAGAGGAAGGGGTAATCACAGTTTTTGTACCACATACGACTGCCGCAGTTACAATTAATGAAGGAGCCGACCCCGATGTTGTTGTAGATATCAAGAAAGAGCTGGATAAAGTAATTCCTTTAAGGGATAATTATTCTCACATGGAAGGTAACTCGGCAGCTCATATAAAATCCAGTTTAATAGGAGCATCAGAGCAGATTATTGTTGAAAATAGCGCTCTTGTTCTGGGTACATGGCAAGCATTGTTCTTTTGTGAATTTGACGGTCCTCGCACCCGCAAAGTTTTTGTAAAGATTTCCTAAACTCTTTCAAGCCACAAAAACAAATTAACAGTATCTCCAGAAAGCAATATTAATGTATGC
>LSCK01000021.1 GCA_001577135.1 Cloacimonetes bacterium TCS60
GGGGATTTTTTGTGTTTTAAAAAAAATGCAAAAATACTATTTAATTTAATTTCATACCCACCATAAAATTTAATCAGGAAATCATCAATGAGGAATTTAATATTCACTACGTTTTCGCTCTTCTCCTCTTTTATGTCTGATTGTGACATCATATACTCAAAATTATAAATAAATATCCAGATAAAAACTAAATATTCTTTCTTTCTGCCTTCAAAACTCATTGTGGGAAGTTCAAAGTACTGCTTAAATTTATTTAAAGTACATGCTGCTAATTTTAGCGGTTTTTTTAATTTCAAAAAATCGGTTACAGCATCTTCAAACTCTTCTAATCTAAATTCAAATTCGGGCAGAAATCCCGCTGATTTAAGCTTGGTTTTTTTCATAGCAAACAGAGTGCTAAAAACTTGTTTATTAATAATTGCCTGGCAGGGGTCAAGCACCGGTCCCATCTCGAGTAGTTTATACTGTTTGCTCCAGGAATCTAAACCCTGGTAACCGAACTGATTAAATAATTTTTGCCAGGCTGCTTTCTCATCATCTTTGAAGGTTGTAAAGTCCATAAAAACATGATATTGAAAAGCCTTTAATTCTAGTCTCAACCCATTCCTGACAATCTCATTAACAGGACGTAAAAATTCTTCATCGCTGGTTATATCTTTAAACATGAGCCAATCATCACCTTTATCAATTCCTAAAATATCAAAAATTTTATGCTCATCAGCAAGGAATGAATTCTCATCCTGACGACGGTTATAATTGATCCCAATGTCGATATTACCATTTGAATTACTAAATTTATTGTTAAACACTACGACAGTTTTTTTTGAGGAATTATTATTAAAATATGATATAACATCGTCATTAACAGAACCGTCATCTGTTATGAAATTAAAAATATGAAAATTTTCTACTTCGGAAAAAAGATACCTTTGTCTCAGGAGCGGAAAAATTTCCCTTTGGTGTCGTTTTATCAGATTTTCATTTTCTTTTTCAAACAGTTTGGGCTTAAGAAAATCCATACCATATTTTTCCGAGAACCCTTCGATCTGTCCGTGGGCGAACATGGGTAAACCTGGCAGGGTGGACATAAGAACGCACGTGCCAAAATATTTGCCATCGGAGCCGAACTGATCGATAGCTGTTTCCTCATCGGGGTTACTCATAAAATTGACAAAGCGTTTGAGAATACCCGGATTAAATTGCAGAACGTCATAGATCAGCTGCTTAAAATTTCTATTTTTTTCATTTTTAAGCATATTCATAAAAGCAGAGTTATAAACACGATGCATGCCCAGAGTTCTTACGAAATATCCTTCCATCATCCAAAATGCCTCTGCCAGTAACAAAGTGTCTGGTACTTTGTCTTCAACTCTATTCACAACTTGACGCCAGAATTCATAAGGCATGATATTGCCAAATTCTTCTCTGCTCATTCCATAGGCAGAACGTGAGGGAATATCTCCACCTTCTCCGGGCTCAGGATACCAGAGTCGTCTTATATGTCGTTTGGCAAGGGTCATGGCTGCATCAAAACGGATAATAGAAAAGCTGCCAGCGATCTGCACGATTTTCTCGATAACTGCTTCTCTTACCTCGGGATTCAGATAATCTAATTGAGCTGTATCGTTCCAGGGTAAACCTGTTCCGTCGTTACCGTGATAAATATAATAAACTTTATTCCGAATTTTATGATAAAGTTTAAAGACAACAGCCGCATCTGAATTATCGTAATAATGATCTTCCAGATAAACTTCTATCTCGTCTCTTTCAGAAAGGTTCTTGCCATTGAAACTATAGCCTGGATAAGGCGGTTCATCTACAGATAAAAACCAGTCCGGATGTTCCACGATCCAGTCAGAATCCAGTCCGGTATGATTGGGTACCATATCCACTCCCAGACGAATACCGCAACTTCTGGCTCTGGATTTAAGTTTTTGCAGGGATTCCCATCCCCCCAGGTCCGAAGCTGGTTTATAATTTCGCACCGAGTAGGCAGAAGATTCTGCTTCTACATTTCCGGTAAGATGCTTTATCTGGCGTGAGATCGGACTGCGTTCCCATATTCCAATAAACCAGATTCCGGTTATACCTCTTTCTTTTAGGAGGTTTAGCTCCTCATCCGGGATATCATCAAAATAACGAATCCAGCGCTCATACTTTCTGCTCAGCTGCTCCAGCCACACATGAATATTTTTTGCTATAAGAATAAGATTGGGCATCCAGTGTTCGTCCATGGAAAAGCGTTCCGGTTCCTCCTCGTTAAAAACTGGCACCTGGGTATCTGCAAAACCACCAGCCACAAATTTTTTATGCTCCTCTTTTAAATAGTCCTGACTTCGCAGCAGTTGTTTGCTGATATCACCCAGATACTGGGACCAGTTCTCTTTGATAAATCCCAGTTGCTTTGACAGAGAATCCGGAAAAAGTCGTACAGGTAAATATAGATATTGTAATAAATTCAATCCCTGCTTAAACTCTTTTTCCTCGGAAAAAAAGATCTCTATACCATCCATTAATTTTTCAAAGTGTTGCTCTGAATTTATTGTTGTGTAATCAAAAATTTCGGAGTACTTTTTTAAACCTATATTTTTATTATTCAGCCAGACCAATATCAGCTCGGAGAACAGCTGTGAGGAATTTTTAACCTCATTTTCTTTTATATTGTATTCTTCAAAAAACTTTTTTCCTACAAAGTCCAGATCACGCTTGTTCAATTTTTGTTCTAAATTTATCTTTAATTTATTAAAGCACGCTGGAAAAATATTTTCTTCGTAGTATTCAATCATAGCGAGATAGAGTTTGTTCAAAAGGTTCATGGCATAAAGCTCTCCAGCTGAGAAATCCAGATCTTGGTTATCATGAACGAATTTTGTGATTTTGCTGTAATCTGTAAATAGCAGTTTCCCGGATTTTGCCAGATAAGCATCTAAATCCTTTGATTTAACAAAGCTTTTTAGAACAGGGATACCATTAAGTTTTTGTGTTTTCTGAGTCATTGATATTCTCCACGATTTGGATAATAAA
>LSCK01000022.1 GCA_001577135.1 Cloacimonetes bacterium TCS60
TTTCTCCCACTTTAGGAGATGAGATTAATATTACAGGAACTGTCTCTGAATACTATGGTTTTACTGAATTAACAAATATATCTTACGAAACTATTTCTTACGCTAATCCAGTTCCCGAACCAGTAATGGTAAATACGGGAGATCTACAACAATCAAATACAGCTGAAAAATATGAGAGTGTTTTGATTAAACTGCAGGATGTTGAGGTAACACAGGCTCCGGATGATCACGGTCAATGGTATGTAGATGATGGCTCAGGAGAGTGCCAGATTGACGATGAAATTTATAGTTATACACCAACAATAGGGGAGGAATTAGATTTTATTATTGGTGTTGTTGATTATTCTTTTGATGAATATGCTGTCAATCCAAGAAATGCTGATGACCTGGGCACAAATGCAATAAACAATCCTGATCAGGCAAGTAATACAATTTCCCTAATAAATTATCCCAATCCTGTAAGAAAAACTACTACCATAGCTTTTAATTGTAACTCCACTCCCCCCATAAAAACAATAAAATTGTTTGATGTAACTGGCAAATTTGTGAAACAACTGAGACTGGCAAAAAGTGATAATGGTTTTATGACTACCTGGAACTGTCAGGACAGAGAGGGAAATACTGTCAGCAATGGTATTTACTATTATCAGATAACTGTTGATGGTAAATTTTATCATAACAAAATGCTAGTTTTACAATAAGAATTATTATGCTAGTGCTGTGATTATGGGACGTATAAAATCCGAGGATGGTGCTGGTTAAATTTTGCTGACATCCTGTTGTTTTACATAGGCTAATAGTTCTTTTGTGAATTCGGAAGCAGTGACGATTTTATTATAATCAATTGGAATATGATTTAAAAATTGTAAGATGAGGAATTGTCTTTCATTTGCAGGTAAAATACCTGCAAAGAAAAATCCTATTTCCTCTAATCCTTCCACATACTCAGAAATATCAACATTACACAGGTCTAAATAAATATTGATTGTTTCAATTTTTTTCTGACAGAGGTTCTCTAATTTTTGTTTTATTTCCTCAATAAAATGTGTACTGGGATTGAATACAAAAATATTTGCTAAATGATTCAATTCCTTTAGATCCAATACAAGTTCAGACTGCAGTAGTTCAGAACTATGGGTAGGTTTAGAGTGGATGTTTATATCAATTTCAAAAGCAAGATTTCTATATATTTTATTTATCATTGCCTGATGATGAGATGGAATATAAATACTTGGAGGGTTTGTTTTATCTAATGATTTGTAGAAAATTACCAGGCTTTCTCGCTGGCTTTGCGAACTTTTGATTTTCTTAAAATGCTTAGGAGGAGAGATGCCGATAAGGATTCCACTACTTTTAAAACCATTCTTAATGAGGGCTTTCTGGGAGTAAGGATGTGTAGTTACACCTTTTGCAAAAACACCTTTAATATGCAATGATTTGGCTTTTTCAAGCATTGCAGAGGTTATTCGCTTCATACAACCTTGACCGCGGAATTCTGGAATGGTAAAAGCCATACCCACTTCTGGAATATTTTGCTTGTAACCAAATCTTTCCAGAGCAACATGTGCCATAACCATTGGCTCACCATCCCTAATTGCCAGAGCTGAGATCAATTCACCGGACTCTGCCATGCCGATCAATCTTTTTGGGTAATAGATATTCTCCATTAAATAGGAATATCCATAAGTCCGATATGCACATTGTGAAATCTCTATGGCATATTTTGGTGTTAGAAATTCGATGTGAAAAGGGGTTTTAGAGATCTTATCCTCAACTTTAGATTTTGGTTCTCTATAAGCCTGCATCTCGGAACTAGCTATATATTCGTCTATATGTTTGTGCTTCAGGTGTTTTATTAGGTGAACCTCTTTTCCACCACGCCCTTTATTATAAAATGATAATTGGTCCACGCACCCTTTCATAAGACGAAATCCTAGTCCCGATTTTTGCAAACCTTCAGAATCTTTGGTTGGAGAAAAAGCTTCTACTGCTTCAGGAGAAAAGGGTAGTCCTTTATCTTTTACAATAACTTTAAATTCCAGAGTGGTAATTTCACATGCAACTTCAAAAGTTTTGTTTTCTTCCGGTAAAAATGCATGTTCAACAACATTTGTAACAGCTTCCTCCACACCTATATTAAGTAATTTTATCTCCTTGTCCTTTAAGTGAACAGTTTTAGCTAACTCCGCAATATATGATTTTACGGCACTTAAATAAGTTATATCTACAGGTAAGATAAGGCTAAAGCGTTGTTTGTTTTGCATACTACCTCCTATTAAACCTGGTAAAATTTAATTTGCTGATAATGATCATGTTGTTATTTTGAAAAGATAATATCTTAGCATTTGTTTTATTTTTTTGCAAGTAAGTTTGCTGCTTTTCTATTCTGTTTTTCAATTAATTCTGGTAAATTTTGAATTATAAGCTCACCATTTTGTACCTTAATTTCACCGTTAATTACAGACAGATCAACTTGTTTAGCATCACAAAGAACAAGTGCTCCCAGGGGATCGGAAAGACCACCGGCAAATTCCAATCGATTAAGATCAAACCCGATGAAATCTGCACTCATACCGGGTGACAGTACACCTGCATAGTCATTTATGTTAAGAACTTTTGCTCCTCCAACAGTAGCAAATCTGAGAGCCTGGTAGGGGGAAATCGCATCGGCTCCATATTTAACTCTCTGCAGCAGCATAGCTCGGCGAATTTCTGATAGCATATTATTCGTATCATTGCTCGCACTTCCATCCACACCCAGGCCGATACGGATTTTGTCCTTCAATAAGGTTACCGGAGCGATTCCTGAACCCAACCTCATGTTTGATGAAGGGCAATGTGCCATACCACAATTGTTTTTATGCAATTTCTTTCTATCATTTTCATTGAGCCAAACCAGATGAACCAACCAGCTCCTTTTATTCAACCATCCCAGCTCATCCAGATAATCTACCGGTCGCAGACCAACTTTCTGCAAGCAAAAATCTTCCTCATCCCTTGTTTCTGCTAAATGAGTATGAATCAAAATGTCATGCTTACGGGAAAATTCTGCGGTTTGACGCATAATCTCATCCGTAACCGAAAAAGGCGAGCAAGGTGCAAGCCCTATTCTCAACATGGAATGTAGGGATGGATCGTGATATTGGTTTATCACACGTTCGCTTTCTTGCATAATTTCTGTGTCAGATTGAACTACAGAATCAGGAGGTAAACCGCCGTCCTTTTTACTAAGCGACATGCTGCCTCTGGTGGGATAGAACCTAACTCCAATTTCCTTAGCTGCCTTTATCTCCATATCAAATAGTTTGTTATTCCCATTTGGAAAAAGATAGAGATGGTCACTGGAAGTTGTAACTCCACTTTTTATCATCTCCAGTAAAGCAATCTTAGTACTTATATAAACAGCCTCTTCATCAATATGTTTCCACTTTTCATAGAGATATTTAAGCCAATCAAACAGGGTAGCACTCTGAACTTGTTTTACATTACGAAAAAGGGTTTGATAAAAATGATGGTGTACGTTAATGAATCCCGGTAAGATAAGATGATCTTTACAATTTATAACCTTATCGCTTGAACCCTTGTATTCGCCTTGACCTATTTCACTTATTACATTATCTTCAACCAGAATATATGCATCTTTCATATATGTATCGTCCTGCATCTTATATAGATACGAGATGTTATTAAATAATTTTTTCATACTCATACTATCCCTAATCTTTTTTATATTTTGGCGTCCATTCCAATTTAGGTTCTTCCAGCGTAAGATTCCAAAGATATTTTTCAATTTTTTCTTTCAAACTGGAATCAATTTCTCTCTTAACTGGAAAAATTTTTGCATTTGCAATTTTTTTAATTAGGTAAATTGCAGCATCCACAGTTGTGTCGAGTCCCCGGCGTGTAATGTATCGCACGTGATCTTTTTTGGTATGAATGTTCGCAGATGCTTGTCCACCAAATCTAGCTAAATTGACTGACGGAATTTCGTACTTGGAAAAAGGCATACCGTCGCTACTATAAATATTCAATTTGGAATTGTACATGAAACCTCTTTCTTTGGATATGCCATCTATATAACCCAGCAATTCTTTGCTGCCAATTATATTGTAGATATTATGTCCCAGGTCATCCCCCGTAACATCGATGTTAATAACAACTCCTGCTTTTTCTTTTACCTCTTTCAGGTGTTCTTTAACATAATTTTGGGAACCAAGTAGCCCCATTTCTTCCCCGGAAAACCAGATCAGTTTAAGATTGCGGTCCGGTTTATGTTTGCGGAAATATTCTGCTATCTTGAGTAAAGTAACCGAACCACCTGTGTTATCCGAAGCTCCAGGTGCTCTGGCAACTGTATCAAAATGAGCTACTGCATAAATAATATTCTCATCATCACCTCTACCAGGAATGTTGGCAATCAGGTTCTGGGATTCCATTTTCTCGACTTCCTGTTTAATCTCAATTTTTACTTTTTTTCCTTCCAACCTTGATAATTTAGCCCCCTGTTTGTAATCAATACTGAGGCAGGGTACGTATCCTTCTTCGTAGATTTTTTGCCGATAAGATCTTGTGCTGGCATCAACCAAAGGTCTTCCGATGCTAAAATAGGCACCTGCTTTGCTCCGTTTTAAAGCTTTATGTATTTTATTGGAGTATTTATTGCCAATGATAACTTTACCTTTGTATGATTTTTTATTGTAAATTAGACTTTCGGGATTCTCGATAAATACTAATTCTC
>LSCK01000023.1 GCA_001577135.1 Cloacimonetes bacterium TCS60
ACACTGATAAACGCTACCTATCAGTTTTCCATCAACGGGCGACTTACTTTTTAATTCACCACTTGCAGTAGTTTTATTCCATTTAATACCAGTTGAACTTCCATAGTTAATTTTATTAATTCCTATTTTTTTTAAAGATACCATTTAATTCACCTCAAAATTATTATTTAAATCATTTTAAAATATTTTCATTATAATATCCACTAATTTCAGTGGAGAATTTAATATTTTAAACTCTAAAAGTCAATAAAAATGTTTTCATAATTTTTAACATTAATTATTGACATTATAAATATATTTTTTTATATTTACTTGCTTTAAAAACAATTGAATAAGGTATAAAATGAAAAATAAACATATTTTCAGAGTAATATTCACTACGATTATTACAACAATTTTTTCTGTTTCATTACTATTAGGTGGAACTACAGGAAAAATTAGAGGTTTAGTTACTGATGCTTCTAATGGTGAACCTTTAATTGGATGTAATATTATTATTAGTAGTACTTCTTATGGTGCAGCTACTTCTACTGACGGAAGTTATATGATTTTAAATATTCCTCCGGGAAATTATGATGTAATGTTCTCAATGATTGGATATCAAAAAGTGTTAGTAAAAAATGTTAATATTTCAATTGACTTTACAACACAATTAGACAAACAATTACCTGTAAAGGCAATTAAAGGAGAAATGGTTACCGTAATTGCAGAAAAACCTATGATTAGAAAAGATTTAACTTCTACAACAGCGGTTGTTAGTTCCGAAGAGATGGAAAGCTTACCTATTACTGAGATAAGTGATGCATTAGAGATGCAAGCAGGATATGTTGATGGAAGTTTACGCGGTGGTAGAAAGGGAGAAATTGCTTATTTAATAGATGGAATTCCAATAACAGATTCTTATGATAGAAGTGCTACAGTTTCTGTAAATAAAAACATGGTTCAAGAATTACAATTAATTTCAGGCGCATTTAATGCTGAATATGGTAATGTGATGTCTGGTGTTGTAAATATTACTACAAAAAGAGGTAACAATGATTTTGGTGGGACATTTGAAAGTTATGTTGGAGATAATTTAAGTAACCACAACGATATTTTTGGAAATATTGATGATTTCAATCCATTATCTACATATAATTTTGAAACGAGTTTGCATGGAGCATTAATAAAAGATAGAATATTCTACTATTTGAATGCAAGACATATTTATTTTGCCGGCTGGCAACAAGGACAAAATCGATATGAACCAAATTCATTATTATACTTTGATGAGAATACAAATGAATATGCAGTTTGGGATTCTACAACAATGGGTGATAATAAATGGGTAGATATGAATTGGAATAGAAAAAATTATTTGCAAGGGCAATTGATATTTAAATTATCTCCAAAAATAAATCTAAATTATAATATTTTTTATGATGATAAAGATTATCAAGATTACGATAGGGCATATAAATACACACCTAATGGTATTTTAAATAAAAATTTGACCGGCATTACACAATTACTAAAATTACAACATCAACTTTCTCAAACAACATTTTATAACTTAGCATTTTCATATAATAATAGAACTTATTTGGGAAGATTATCAGATGCAACTTCTTACAATGATAGCACAATATATATACACCCCGATTATAATATAAGTGAAGCATACCAATTTAATGTTGGTGGGACAAATAATGATCACGAAGAGAGAATTAGTAAATCATATCTCGGGAAGTTCAGTATAACTTCACAAATTAATAATAAACATCAAATTAAGTCAGGATTACAATATAAATTAAATGATATTGACTGGAAAAATTTTAGCATAAGACCATCAACTGGTGAAAATGTTGTCGATCTTGGTTCATTACCGACAAATGATTCGACATTTTCACCTTATATTCATCCACAAATGTTTGATGATAGCACAATATATAGTTCGTCGTATCAACACAATCCTATAGAATTTTCATGTTTCATTCAAGATAAGATGGAATATGATGAGTTAATAGTAAATCTTGGCATAAGATTTGACTATTTTGATCCTGATGCAGTAATTCTTGCTGACCCTTCCGATCCACAAATTTACGAACCGATGAAACCGCAAAATAGATATAACGATACTAATGATAATGGCATACAAGATAATGATGAATCCGATGTAACTCTCGAAGAACGAAGATCATATTGGTATGAAAATGCCTCAACAAAATATAAAATTAGCCCACGAATAGGAATTTCATTTCCAATAAGTGACAGAGGTGTTTTTCACTTTTCTTACGGACATTTTTTCCAGTTTCCAAATTATAATTACCTTTATGAAAATCCTGAATTTGATCTTGGTTCCGGAACCGGAAATATCGGACTAATTGGAAATGCCGACTTAGAGCCAGAAAAGACAATTGTTGGTGAAATTGGAGTTCAACAACAATTAACAGATAATTTTGCTATAGATATTACTATTTTTCTAAAAGATGTTAGAGATTTAACAGGAACACGAGCTGAAGAAATTGTAATTTTTGGTGGATCTGCAAGTTATACAAAGTATGTAAATAGTGATTTTGGAGTTATTAAAGGTGTTACATTATCATTAAATCAAAAAAGTTCAACCGGATTCTATGCGAATGTTGATTATACTTTTCAAATAGCAAAAGGAACTGCATCTGATCCAGCGGCATATAGAAATGCTGTAACTGGTGGATCACAACCTGAAATTTTTCTAAATCCATTGGATTGGGATCAGAGACATACTGTAAATTTAATAACAGGATTTAATTCAAAAAGTTATGGTTTTAACTTTATATCTAGATTCGGTAGTGGTCTTCCCTATACACCTCGCAGCAATATCGACATTACATCATTATCAACCAATTCACAATTCAAGCCAGCTACATTTGATGTAGATGTAAGAACTTATTATAAAATAAAATTAATGAGTTTTACAACAGAATTATTTCTAAGAATTAATAATCTTTTTGATATAAAAAATGAAACAAGTGTTTATGATGATACGGGAAGAGCAGGTTTTACAACTGATGAAGAGAGAGTTGAAGCATTAAATGTTCCAACACCAGTAAATTCTATTCATGAATATTATACAAACGCTACTCATTATTCTGAACCAAGAAGAGTAGAAATGGGTATTAGGATTAAGTTTTAGAAGCTTAGAAGTTTAGGAGTTTAGTCACGCAGATATACGAAAAAAGACACAAAATATTTAAGGATTTTAGAAGTAAAATTGCACAAATTAACACGGACAAAATACAATGAATAAAATAATATAATTACTTGTAAGGATAAATCAATGAAGAAAAACATATTTGTACTATTAATATTTTTAAATACTCTAATGCTCGCTCAGATAAGTGAACAACCGAGTGGAAGAGAATATCGTCGTTCATCTGTTCACAATGCAAATCTCGTTAGATCTGTTTATGGAAATTGGGGAGTTATTGGACAGCCATCAAGCGGTGGACCTCGTGGATCGTGGATATACGATACAAATGGATATATTGGTGATGTAAGCCCTTTGATAGGAGCTGAAGTAGAATATTATGATTCAGACGATGACTCAATGAAAACATTCCATTCTGTAGTAATTTGCCCGGTAAATCGCCCAAGCACAGGAAAGGAAGAGTCAAGCACAGGTAAAAAATGGTGTTTCGAACCGGTTGCAGGATATTTTAACGAAAATAATGAAAAAGTAGCAATGTCAACAGATCCAACTTCCTGGCCACCATATTGGCCGGATAAAATGGATGAAACCGATCCCGGCTGGACTGGAGAATGGAATGGATTATTTGGAAAAGGAGTATCTAATGCAGATCAAGAGAGTTATTATGTAATGAATGATAATAACGATGAAGAATTTAACAATTCATTAAATAATGATTTGGGTGTTTCTTTTAAACCAAATTCAACAGATCCAAGTAGAAACGGACTCGGACTTGAAGTTAAAGTAAGAGGATTACAATGGCAGCAATTTTTGGCTTCAGATGTAATATTCTGGTTATATGAAGTAACAAATACTAGCACAACTGATTACAGTAAAGTAAATTTTGGCATGGTATGTGGAACCTATGTAGGAGTAACAGGTACTGACGATAAACCAGGTGAATACGATGATGATTATTCATTTTTTGATGTAGAAACCGATATTACTTATACCGGTGATTATGACGATGATTGCTCCAGAAACCCCAAATGGCAAGGAGATGTAGGAATGGTTGGATATGCTTTTCTAGAAAGCCCTGGAAATCCTTATGATGGTATAGATAACGACGGAGATAACAATATTGAAGCACAACCACCAAATTCAACTTTGATTTTTTCTGCACCCGTATTTACTGAAACTGATTTTGATACTGTTATTTATAATCTTGGTGATACTTTAATTACAATTGATAGCAATTATAAACGTGAAATGGTAATTATTAACCAAGATACCCAACTTGTAACAACATGTGGATTAACTACAACAATAATAGCCGGTGAAACAAAACTAATTGAAGGAAATACGATTAATGAACAATATGATGTAAACCCTAATGTATATGATGGTGTTGACAATGATTTTGATGGACTTATTGATGAAAATTATGTTTTACATTTCCATCAGATCAGAAAAGATCAAGATGACAATATTCTAATCGATATTTTTAATCCGGTTGCCTATAAAGATTATAAAAACCTAATAGGTATAGATGACCCCTTGATCGATGAAAGTAAATTTGATGGAATGGACAATGATGGTGATTGGAATATAGTTTATGATGATGTTGGCGAGGATGGAAAAGATGAAACTGGAGATTCCGGTGAAGGTGATGGAATTCCAACTTATGGTGAACCGAATTTTGAAAAAACGGATGTTGATGAATCGGATCAAATTGGTTTAACAAGTTTTAATTATTTCACTCCATCTAATGATTATCCAGAAAAAAATGATGAAACACTTTGGGAATGGTTAGAACCAGGTTTTTTCGATGTTCCGTCAACAATTCAAAATAATCAACCAATTGCAGGTGAAGATGGTGATTTTATCTATGGCTCGGGATATTTTCCACTTCCTGCCGGTGAAACAAGAAGTTTTTCATTAGCACTATTATTTGGACATGATTTAGATGATCTATTTAAAAACAAGTCAACAGTTCAAAAAATTTACAATGCAGATTATCGCTTTCCACAACCACCTGATAAACCAACATTAACTACCGTCTCAGGAAATGGAAAAGTTACGCTTTATTGGGACAGAGTTGCAGAAAAAACTGTTGATCCTGTTACAAAAGAAGAGGATTTTGAAGGATATAAAATATATAAAGCAACTGATCCCGATTTCAATGATGCAAGAACAATAACTAATGCCGACGGCGTAGTTACCGGATATACTTGGCTCGCTCAATATGATATAAACAATAATATTGATGGATATTTTGAACCAAGTTCTGATCTATTTCAACAAGCTGAGGGATATACTTTTAATCTTGGTGAAAATACTGGATTACAACACTCCTTCGTTGATAATGATGTAGTTAATGGTAGAAGATATTATTATGCGGTCGTTGCTTATGATCGCGGTAATGCTTCAGAAGACATATTTCCTTCTGAAAATACAAAATTTATATCAATTCAAGGTGATGGAACAGTAGTTACGGATATAAATTCTGCAGTTGTAAGACCTTCTCCAAAATCAGCAGGATTTGATGAAAAAAATAGTGATAAAATACTTTCCCATTTTTCGGGTCCTGGGACAGGTAATATAAATTACGAAATTGTTGATGAAACAAAATTAACAGGTCATACATATCGCGTATTTTTTGACGATACTCAAACTGACAGCATAGATAATGATAATGATGGAATCTTTGACTGGAATGATGTAAATGAATTTGCTCCAAAAACAACTACTTATTCTGTCTTGGATATTACAGGAGTTACTGATACAATTTCATTAGACACTAATGATGTTGAATTATCAAATAAAAATATTATCAAATCAACTTTAAATATTTCACTTTTAAGCAATCCGGATGAATATTTATCTTTGACAAATTTTTATATTGATTCTACAAGAGGAAAAATTAAAATTAAAAAAACAAGTCAATTATCTGCTGAAAACTATATCTTAAATTATTTATATTATCCAGTTTATAAAAGTGATAAAATTAAAAGTAGTCCTTATGCAAATGAAACAAAAGATTCAGATATTTTTGATGGTGTTCAATTGGTTTTTGATAACAATTGGAGTATCGCTGTAAATGATACCGGTTCATATTGGAACACAGATAATATTTATAATTGGACATTTTCTACCGGTGTTGTTGATCTTGGTGGCGGCAATATAATTACAGGTGTCAATTATCCTGCAGAATATGAAATTCAATTTGGAGATGATGAAATATATGCAACAGACGATTATTTTCAAAATGCTCCCTATTATTTCCCAAAAATAAAAAGTAATTTTAGAATTTTTAATCTGACAGATTCTACAATTGTACCTTTCTTGCTAGTAAGTAGTTCAATCCTTAGTGGTGGCTACGATCCCGATTCTGTATATAGTTTAGAACCGGGGCAATTTTTAGAGACATTTTTTATGAAACCTGATAGTAGTTATCAATATACTTGGACAATATCAATTTCTAATATTCAGACAGATCCTGATACTGTTTATGAATTCGGTAGCGGAGATTTACTACATGTAGCTGTAACAAAACCATTCAGAAGTACAGATGTATTTGAATTTACCACAGAAAAACCCGAAATTAACAAAACAATTGCAGAGACACAAATGAGCGATATACAAGTTGTACCTAATCCTTATGTAGTTGCAAACAATATGGAAGCTCCACTACCTCCTACAGTTACAAGTGGTCGTGGTGAAAGGAGAATTGAATTTCGTAAATTACCAAATGATGCAAAAGTATATATTTTCACGCCAGATGGTGCTTTGATAAGAACACTCAATCATAGCGGTAGCATTCATAATGGCACACTTGCTTGGGACTTAAAAACTCGTGAAAATCTCGATGTCGCTTTTGGAGTATATTTTTATATAGTGGAATCAAGCGTAGGTAAAAAATCCGGAAAATTAGGGATAATAAAATGAGTAATATGAAAAAATTAAATTTTAAAAAAGTACTTATCATTTTTGTTTTATCAATTTTAACAACAATGAAATTAAATTATGCACAGAATAAAGTTGGAACGGCAGCTTCTCCATTTTTAGGAATTCCAATAGGAGGAAAAGCAATTGCTATGGGAGGTGCATTTTCTTCTATTGCCGATGATGCAACTTCCCTATTTTGGAATCCCGGAGCAACTTCAAGAATTAAAAAACATAATGTTAGCGTTTCTCAAACAGATCATTTTCTCGATACAAAACATAAATATTTTGGTGCATCAATTATGATTTCACAACAAGATGCTATCGGAATTCATTTTAATAATTTTGATTATGGTGAACGAGAACCTGTTACTACAATAAATGAACCAAATGGAACAGGTGAATATTGGGAAGCTAGTGACCTCGCTATCGGTTTAACTTATTCAAGAAATGTAACTGATAGATTTTCAATTGGGGGAACTGTAAAATATATAGAACAAAATATTTGGCATGAATCCGCATCACAATTTGCAATTGACCTTGGATTATTATTCAAAACACAATTTAATGGTTTGCAAGTTGCAGCTACGCTCAGAAATTTCGGAGGAGAATTACAATTAGAAGGAAGTGATCTAACTAATAGAGTCGATCTTGATCCGGAAAATGAAGGAAACAATGAAAATATTGTTGCAATACTGAAAACAGATGAATTCCCAATTCCATTGATTTATTCAATTGGTGCCTCTATGCCAATAATCAATCAAAAAAATATAAAATTTACGCTTAGTGCAGATGCAATTAGACCAACAAATAATAGTGAATATGTAAATGTCGGATCAGAATTACAAATAGTAAAATATTTCAATATTAGAGCCGGTTATCAATCACTTGGTCAAGATTATGCAGAAAATGGACTTACACTTGGGTTCGGATTAGATATTGCCTTGTATAATTACAATTTAATTATTAATTATGCATATCAAGATTACGGTAGATTAGGCGATTTCCAAACGACCTCACTTGAAATACAATTTTAAACTTGACATTATAAAAAGATTTTCATATAATTGAAAAGTGAAAGAATTTTTAACAAAAAAAAGGAGAAAAGTATGCAAAAGACATTGAAAGTAATGGTGGTGTTGTGTTTATTAGCACTACCATTGATGGTTTTTGGTAATGTTTATCCTACTAAACTCGATGTAGATGCAACTGCACTTGTTACAGAGGGTACTGATACTATTGGCATTTCATTTGTATTAAATGAAGATGCTAATAATGGCGTGGATGTGAAGATCTACAATTCAAGTGGCAGTTTAGTAAGGACGATAACATTAGCAAGCGCAACAAAAGGTGTAAATTCCGTTAAGTGGGACGGAAAAGATGATGGAGGCACTTTTGTTGACGCAGATGATTACCACTTTACCGTTACAGCAAGTGATGATGGGCATAGTGCTTGGGAACGAATTAGTACACCAAGCAATAGTGTAATATATTCTCCACGCGGAATTGCAGTTAACAAGGATTCCACGAGTGATTTGTTCGGAACTATTTATGTTACAAATCATTATGCAGGAACAAGTTCAAATACCGGTGCAGCTTACGACAGTGTAGGAATTTATTCTTTTGATGCAGCTCAAAACAATAGAGCTTATGGTAGAGATGAAGGTGGTGACCCACATAAGATAATGATCGGTCCAGATAACTCTTTATATGTTAATGATTATTCCGCTGATTTATTATATCAATATGATGCAGACATGAGTAACGGAGAATGTATTTTAAATGATACTAATAAAATAAGTGGTCAGTACCTTTCAGGACATTGGGTTGCCGGAACGGGCTCTGATCGTTCTATTTACACCGCAGATGGACATTATGGAGACTACACAGGTATTAAAAAATATGATATTGGTACAAATTCTGTATTACCCGATAATGATACAGGTACAGTAATAATTGAAAGACCAAATGGACTCTACTATCAATATGATGTGGAATTAGATAGTGAAGGAAATATTTATGTCTGTCAATTCAGAGGCAATCCAAATGAAGCATACCCATTATTGAAATATCCTGCTTATGGAGGTACTCTTTTAACAATTGATGATACTCTTTGGACAGTTCCTATGTCAAATTATGGCGCTCGGGGTATTGGTTTAGATGAAAAAAATAATCGTGTTGCTTTTGCACACTATTATTCAAATAATATTGACATATTTGATATGACTACTGGAGAGCTTTTGGAAACAGTAAGCCCAACAGGACAATCTTATGGTAGATGGGATGTAGCATTTGATGCTGTTGGAAATATGTACACAGTTGATAATAGTTCAGAATATTGGACAATTATGTCTCCTCCGGACGGTGCAAATAGTTATACTACTTCCGGTCAAAAAACAATTACTGTATCTGAACCACTTTTAACTGAAGATCTATTCTTCTCACAATATATTGAGGGAAGCAGTTACAACAAAGCACTTGAAATCTATAATGGTACTGGTGCTGAAGTGGACCTATCGAATTATGTTATACTAATCAATTATAATGGAAATGAATGGAGTGAGGTATTTACTTTTTCTCCAGGGGCTAAAATTGCTAATGAAGATGTATATGTAATTGCTCATGATGAAGCAGATTCAGTGATTCTTAGTGTAGGTGATACTCTGGTACAGAATCCATATTCAGGTGGAACATCATATGTTGCTTCTTTTAACGGTGATGATGTACGCGCTTTATGCAAAGTAAACGGAACTGATACATCGATAATTGACATTTTTGGAATTTATGACCTTGTTGATCCGGGTTCAGGTTGGGATGTTGCAGGAGTGTCTGCCGGTACACAAGACCACACTTTAACTAGAAAAAGTTTTGTAACAAGTGGATATACTGACTGGAAAGTAATAGCAGGAACAGAAGCAGCTAATTCTGAATGGACAGTGCTTGCTAAAGACACATTCACAGAAATTGGTAGCCATTCTGTTACAGATGATGCTCCAACATCATTGGATGTTACATTTAAAGTTAATACATCTACAGTTCGTGTAATTACTGATTCTTTATCTACTGTTGATCTTCGTGGTACTGCTACACAGTGGGGTCCGGGGACAGATCTAACTTGTGTTGGTGGTGACTATTGGGAAATTACAATTCCATTAGATGCAAGTACAGATTATCAGTACAAATATGGTGCAAGAACAACAAATCTTGATGATACAGAAAGTGAATGGTGGGAAAATGATATTCCTGGTGCCGATTATCAAGGTGGAAACAGATCTTTCGCAACTCGTTATTTTGACCAAACAGTTGGTTTAGATTATTTAGGACACGGTCCTGATAATAATACACCAAATTATACTGCAACCGATTCTGTTGATGTATTCTTTAGAGTAAATATGGAAAATAAACTAGGATTTGATCCTGAAGTTGACAGTCTTTATATTACTGGCCCACATAGTGGATGGGCACATAATGTAAAAATGGATAGAGAAGGATCATCTTTATATTACAGTTATCATATGCAAGTAAATCAAGCTGTAGTTCCAAAAGAATTAATTTACACATATACTTTAGGAGAGTGGGATCCAAAACCTGCTATGGCTGAAAACTGTGGAAATAGAAGTGTTACAGTATCAGCTGACACAACAGTTGCTTGGGTATGGTATAATAATGACGCTCCTCAACCTTTTACATCTGAAGATTCAACTGATATCACTTTTAACGCAAATATGAGTAAAGCAAGTAATAATAATAGTTTTACTATTGGTGATACACTACTTGTTAAAGTTGGATATGGTAATAGCTCTACAGAGGTTGTTACTGATACACTTACTCGTCAAGGATTCACATTCGATTATTCAACTACTATTGAGAATTTACCTGTAATTTTCGACAACCAATTATTTTATCAATATTATTTGTATAAGTATGGTGCAGAAGATCGCGAGGTATTCTTTAATTTCGATTATGAAGGAACTGATGTAAGCATGAATGAGCGTCGTTTCTATGTTGTGACAGGTGCTACTACGACTGTTGATGATATAATTGACAGTGAAGTTGACGGACGTAGAATGCCTATATTTCGAAATCATGATATTATTACACAATCATCATTGACTCTTACTCTAGAATGCGATATCCGCCCTGCAATTTATCAAGTATTAGATGGATCAACCCTTAATGATATTCAATCAAGTATGACAATTACTCCTGCAATGATGACTGCTAATCCTGATACTATTCTTGACCTTGGAGTATTTGTAAATGGTCCTTTATCAAATAATTGTGAAGGTACTTGGCAAGGTTGGGGATCTACACTTGCTAATGACACCACAAGACAAATGTATGATGATGCAACACATGGTGATAAATGGGCTGGTGATTCAATATTCACAGCTGTTATTGTATTGTCAAGCGATTCGGGACATACTGTTGGACAGGAATTTAAATTTGGAATTGGCGGTGGTGATAATGAATCAGGATATGGTTTAAATCATATCGAAAATATTGATGATTCAAGTCCTACTACAACCTTATATGCACAATTTGGTAGTATAAATCCTAAGTTCTATGATGCTTGGGATTATGATAATCCAAATCCAAGAGTAGATAAAGTTGAAGGCGAAATTCCAAGTGAATTTGCTTTAGAACAAAATTATCCAAATCCATTTAATCCATCTACAACTATTGAATTCGCTATTCCGAAATTATCTGATGTG
>LSCK01000024.1 GCA_001577135.1 Cloacimonetes bacterium TCS60
CCGGAATATTCCATCAATGGTCCTTCCACGATCTCTGTTTCTGCTTCTGCAATATCAAAAGGTTGCATACCCATTTTTGCCTGCAGGCAGATTATTCCAACAATAAAAGCAATTATCCCTGAGGCTGAACCTATAATCATACCTTGACTGGATTGATAACCAATTATTTGAGCCAAATTTATAGTATATCCCGCTTTAATGATTGGAACAAGTAGAACAAGAATAAAAGCCAATTCATCCGATAGGACCATCTTCATTTCTCTTCCTGCGCCTATACTGGAATAGATATTACCGGTTGAAGAACCACCGATTATCATCGATACTGAATAAATCACCATCAGATAAATAATAAAGAGAAGGTCTGCTCCAAATCCAATTTGATAGAAAAAAGACATACCTACGAGAGTTGATGTAACAATTACTGAGGTAAAGGCAATAATTGGGGCAATGATAAATAGAAAATATGGTGAATTCTTTATCAGTACAATCTCTTTTCCCCAAAGTTTAAAAATATCATAAAAATTTTGGAAAAAGGGAGGACCGACACGAAATTGGACTTTCGCGCTGACCTTTCTTTCTATCCACCCAACTATCAAACCTACAACTGAAGCAAAAAGAAAGCCGGGAAAGACTAAAACATAAAACAAATATTTTAAAAACATATATTATCTCCAGTTTGGAAATGTTATTTCTGTATTCTCTCTTTTATTGCTGATTTCAAAATCCAATTTGCACCTTTAACAGCTATATGCTTGCCAACAAAAAAGAGATTTTCATCCGGATTTTCTTCTTCAATGTCAACTATCTCAAGGCTATCTTCAGGAGCTGTCTTTACACACAGTGGAACATAATCAGGATTATCTTCCAATTGATTTAAGCAATAATCACATTTTGCAGTCAGGTAATTAATTGTTTCGGGAAATATAGTACCAAAAGGACAGGCTAAAGCACAACTTTTGCAGCCTACGCAAAGCATATTGTATCTCTTTACTAAATTTGTTTCTGTTCGCTCTAAAGCATCTTTAGGACAGGCTTCAACACAAAACGATTCCTTACATTGCCGGCAATAAACACCAAACTCAGCCAATTCGACCATAGAAAAGACACCTCTGTTTGCACCTTCATGGTAAAGGTATTCACAATCGATCTCTTCCAAAGCGTCTTCCTTTTTTGTAAGCTTGGCTATATCAATAAAAAGTTTTTTCATTTTATTTCCTTAATCTAAGTTTATTCCCAAATTTTTTCTACATCTTTTATCTTATCATAAGTAAAAACAGGACCATCTTTGCAAGCGTAGTAACCGCCCATAACACAATGTCTGCATTCGCCAAACCCACAGTACATTTTTTTTTCCATGGAAAGATAAATATTTTCTTCTTTAAGTCCTTTATCAATTAGTGAAAACGTACCAAATTTCATCATAATTGGAGGACCGCAAACAACAGCTACTGCTTCCGCGGGGTCGATTTTAATATCATCAAGAAGTACAGTTACAACACCGGTGCGTCCTTTCCAATCATCTTGGGGTTTACATTCATCAACCGTACAAAGCTGATGAATTCTATCATAATTTTTCCACTCTTTTATCTGGTCTTTGTAAATCATATCCTGGGGAGTTTTTGCCCCAAAACAAACCGTAATACTTCTATAATCATCAATATCATGAATTAATGTTTGCAGTAAACAACGCAAGGGAGCAAGTCCCACACCACCACCGAGTAATAACACATCTTTTCCTTTGAATTTATCCAGAGGATATCCTTTGCCGTAGGGACCTCTAATACCAAAAATGTCTCCTTTTTTTGCTTCGTGGATTTTTTCTGTTACAGAACCTGTTTTCATAATACTAACTTCAATCTCTTCTGATTCATAATGGGAGGAAGAGGGAGTGAAAGGTGCTTCTCCAATTCCCGGTACAGACAGTTCAACAAATTGTCCCGTCTTAAATTCCAGCGGTTTCTCAAGTTTAAGCTGGAAAGTTTTAATTTGAGGTGACTCCTCTATTACATTTAGTATTTCTGCTTTTTGTACATCGTAGGGATTAGGATGACTCAAATTACACCTCCTGTAAGGCTTTAATAACTTCTCTCAAATCAATCTCTGCCGGACAAACAGATATACAGCGACCGCAGCCCTTACAACCGTATTGAGAAAAATTTTGTTTAATAAAATCAAATTTACACTGATAACGATTTCTAAAACGCTCCCAAAGCCTGTCTCTGGGAGATTCTCCACCTGCTACTCTGGCGTAACCGCTTAGTTGACAAGAATCCCATGTTCTTATGCGTTTGAAATCATCATTTATACTCTCGTCATTAACTATAATACAATAGCAGGAAGGGCAGATGTTTGTACAGCCACCACATTGAACACATTCCTCACACAACTCCTCCCACACCTTTGCATCCTTTACTTTTGAAACAACGCTAACATCACGTTCGGGAGAAAATTCTGCATTGATCTGCATCAACTTTTCCTCTATCTCCTTATGTTGTCTTTCTACTTCCTCAACATGATATTTTTCTGCTTCTGTTATTTCACAATTTTGTTTGATAAGTTGTAAGAGCTCTTCTCCTTTTTCGCTTCCTATAGAAATAAGATATTCATCATCAACAGGGCTTAAGTTAATATCATATTTTTGCATCTCCTCACCCTTAGTGTCAGGATAGGCATTATGGCCAAGGATATTACAATGGCAGGTAGAAAGTGCCTCATCGCAATCACCACTGATAATATAGGTGTTTTCCCTCCATTTTTTGAAATTAGGGTCTACAAAATCATCTTCCAATAAAGCTGCATCATGCACGCCCAAAGAAAGTAAATCGCAGTTCTTAACTCCTGCTATAATTCTTTGTTTATTTTTGGTTGTGGAAGGTAAAACGCTTTCTGAAGAAAGATAAAAAAGAGATTTTAAGGGGTCGATAGTACGATACTTATTAATTACAAATTTTTCTTCGTTCCTAAATTTTTTAAGCATAAGATTATCAGGGTCATCTTTATCAATTTCATATGGTAAGAAAATATCAAACTGATTTTGGACTGATTTGAAAAATTTCGCCAACGCTGCTTTGTCCATTAGCAACAGGCCTTTTTGGAATTTGCCCATCCCGTCCTTTCTCTTACAAAATATATTTTCAATATTTGGCACTTAACTTTGGCTGATTAGTAAAATGTCAAGTATTTCATAAAAAAAACCAAAAAGGTTAATATCAAGTTAAACCTTTAAAATAAATTTAAATTTTGGAGCTTCTTTTGTATGTCAAAAATCAAACCTGCCTTTCAATCCACATTGCTCTTTTGTTGACCTTAAAACCACATTTTTCATAAAATTCTTTATTACCCTCTGTATATGTAAGAAAAAAATAAGTTCCTTTAAATCTTTCCTTAATCATGAGCACCATCTTTTTGGCAACACCCTTTTTTTGGTATTCAGGTACTAAAATTACATCGAAAATACTTGTATAACATTCTCTATCAGAAATTGCTCTGGCAAATCCAATCAATTTTCTTTTTACATAAGCCGTAATATAATAGGAATTTTTAAAAGCTGATACGATATTTTCCGGATTCTTTTTCCAGCCTACACTTTTAAAAACTGAAATCAATTCAGTTGCAGTTACCGAATTATTAATCTTATATGTAATATCTTGTTTTATAGCCATGAACTTTTTGTAAACTGTACCCTATTATTATCTGATCAACAATATTTTCTTCAGACTAATTTTCTTATTGCCCTTGATCCCACAAAAATACACACCGTTTTCTACCTCTTTACCATTTATATTCTTACCATCCCAAACAGCTAAATATCTTTTATTTTTGCTTTCTGCCTTCAGATTTTTCACTACCTGCCCTTTTAGATTATAGATATTTATTTCAGT
>LSCK01000025.1 GCA_001577135.1 Cloacimonetes bacterium TCS60
AAAATATATAAATGCAGTTCCAGAAGTTAAAGAAATAATAAGCAATCGTATTGAAAGAGGTCAACTTTCTAATTTTGTAAAAAAACATAATAATTTCGAATGCCAAGTTTGCAAAAGCTTAAACTTACCAACTCATACTTTCAAAAAGAAAAATGGTGATTATTACATTGAAACTCACCATATCATACCTGTAGCAAAACGTAAAAAAGGTACTTTAAGTTTATCTAATCTAATCACAGTTTGTCCGAATCACCATCGACAATTACATTTTGGAAATGTTAAGATTTTATCAAATAATGAGAAGAATTTCCGACTTAAACTTGATGATAAAACTATTGATATACAAAAAACAGTATTGAATGAAGCCACTATCAAACGTATCAGCGAGTAGTTGAAATGTTACCAGTAAAGAACAATTATTTTATGCTAATAAGTATGGATTAGAATTTTAATTAAATATTTAGAACCCAATTTAAAATTTTAATAAAAGTATAATATTGAATAATTACCAATAATTATATCCTTGACATTTAATTTACAGAATCCAGTTTTTAAAAGCTTTCTATAATTATACTTTAAACAGGGGGTTTGATGTCACGTTCAAGAGATTTAGCAGCAAAAGTTGTTTTTAAAGCTCTAACTATTTTAAAAGAAAATGAAGGTGAAATGTTAGGTCGAAATGTAATTTCTCAAATTGAAGAGCAATTACAATTTGATGGATGGGAATCTCATCGCTATAAGAAATCAGGAAATATAAGGTGGAAATCAATTTTACACTTCTTTACAATTGACTGTACTAAAGCAGGTTTTCTCAGAAAGAAAAATGCTATTTGGTACTTAACGCCTGAAGGTGAAAGTGCCTTAGGATTAGGAGCAGAAAAATTACTTGATGAAGCTACCAGATTATATAAAGTATGGAGAGAAGCTAATCCTAAAACTAATGTTGAAGAAAAACAAATTGATGATCTTGATGATTCAGATATTGAAGAAAGTTCAGACAAACTGACGCTTGATCAAATAGAACAGATGTCAATTGATAGTATCAAACATTATATAGAGATGAAAAATCCTTATGAATTTCAAGATCTTGTAGCAGCTTTGTTAAGAGGAATGGGATATTTCACACCTTTTATTGCACCCAAAGGTAGGGATGGAGGAATTGATATCATTGCATATAGAGATCCCTTGGGAACCACTGTACCACGCATTAAAGTACAAGTGAAACATCGCAAAGATTCTGCTTCATCACCAGAGATACAACAACTCAAAGGTGTTTTACAACCGAGTGGAGAGGTAGGAATGTTTATTTCTGCTGGCGGATTTACATCAACAGCAAAAAAAGAAGCTCGGAATTCTAACGTTCATGTTGAATTGATAGATTTAGATAGATTTATTTCACTATGGCAGGATTTTTATGACAAACTTAATGATGAAGATAAAGCCTTATTACCTCTTTTACCTTTTTATTTTCATGCAGAATTAGATTGAAGCCAATAGGAGAAAAAAATGCCACTAAAAGCTGAAGTTATCAATAACATCTTAAATCAATTTGACCAGAAATCAGATTATGAAAAATTAAAAACACTTTTTTGGAAAGAGTTGAATTATACTCGTAGTAATGAAATTTTACCGACCAGAGAATGGACGGATAGAATCAAAGAAATGATTTTAGGTGATCCTGTTTTATTTGCGTCCGGTGGTATTAATGATGGCTTTCATATTATTTATAATCAACTTAAAGGAACTAAGCTTCATATAACAACTGAAAGAACAATTATTAACAAACTTTTACCAAATCATCCCTACTCATTGTTTATTTTCTCAAATAAAGATCAGACATTATGGCATTTTGTAAATGTTAAATTCAGCGATAAAATAAAAAATAGAAAGCTATTTCGCAGAATATCTGTTGGTCCCAATCAAAAATACAGGACTGCATCAGAAAGGATTACAATGCTCGATACTGAATCTGAAGAAGATCTTTTCATGGATGCTTTTAAATTACAGAATGTGCATGATAAAGCATTTGATGTAGAACAAGTTACAGAGGATTTCTTTGAAGATTATAAAGAATTGTTTGATAAGACAAAGGACTATTTTTTAAAACAACTTGATAACAAACATTGGGCTCATGACTATACTTTACAATTCTTTAATAGGATCATGTTTATTTATTTCATACAGAAAAAAGGCTGGATGGGTGATGATCAGGATTTCTTATACAATTTCTGGAAAAGCTATAAACGATCTGATCACCAAGACAATACATTTTACGAGAATTGGTTATCAGTTCTTTTATTTCTTACTTTCAACGGAAAGAAGTATGATGAAAGAAGTAGGCACTTTCCCAATGAAATTAAACAAATTTTAAAATTAGCACCGTATCTTAATGGTGGCTTGTATACTGAAAATAAACTTGATGCAGTTTGTAAAAATAATAATATACAGATTGAAGATAAATGTTTCGATCTGATCTTTGAATTTTTCAACCATTACAATTTCACAATTTCAGAAGATAGTCCCTTCGATCAGCAAGTTGCTGTAGATCCAGAAATGATCGGTAAGGTTTATGAAAGTCTTGTAAATGTTTCAGAAGAGATAGATGAACGAGGGGAAGCCGGGATATTTTACACTCCCAGGATCGAGATTGATCTTATGTGCAAATTATCGTTGATAGACTTTCTTACAAACAATTTGGGAGAGGATCACAAAACTGAGATTAATGAATTTATTATGGCTTTTGATGAAGAGGAGAAAGAATCTGCTGATAAACAGATTACCAAAATTGATATTTGGGAAGAGATAGATGATCTTTTGAAACATTTAACTGTAGTAGATCCTGCTTGTGGATCAGGATCATTTCCAGTTGGAATGCTGCAGATCCTCGATGATCTTTTCATCAGGATCGATGATGCATTAAATAGACGGTCAGAAAGTTCATACGATAGAAAGAAACGTATTATTGGTGAAAGCTTATATGGTGTGGATGTAATGAAGTGGGCAGTTGATGTTTCTGAACTAAGACTTTGGCTGCAGCTGATTATCGAAACAGAAATTTCACAAGCTCAAAGACAGCTTTATCCTTTATTGCCTAATCTCTCTTTTAAGATCAGACAAGGGGATAGTTTAGTTCAAGAAGTAGGTGGAGTAGATTTTGGGCATTACAAAAAATATTCACAGATAGGATCTTCACTAAAAGCTAAGATCACTAATTTCAAAAAAGCAAAATACGATTATTATCAAAACGTAAATAATAGGAAATATCAAACCAAAGAACAAGTTCTACAACAAGAGAGAAATATCTTTTTAGAAATTCTTAAATACCAGAAAGTGGCAAAGCAAAAGGATATTGATAATCTCAATGAAGAAATAGCGGAGAAGAGATCTGTTCAAGAGCAAGCGTTCGATTTTGCTGAAGGAAATGAACCTGTTCAATCAGACTGGAAAGATGATAAAGTAGAGAAAAAGATCAATGCTATTATAAAAGAGATTAAGCTAATTGAAGCTGACCTTGATAAACTGAAGAGAAACGAAAAGACAATACCATTCGTATGGGACATTTCATTTGTAGAAATCTTTTCTGGTGAAAAGCATGGTTTTGATATTGTAATTGGTAATCCTCCCTACGTTAGACAAGAGAAGATTGCAGATCCCTTGAAAGATCCCGATAACTTTGGGGGTAAAGATTCCTCTGACTGGAAAAAACAGAAGAAGATCTATAAAGATAAACTAAAAAGATCTGTTTATATGGAATTTCCTAACTACTTTAATTACAAAGAACAAAAAGACACATCCTCAATTAAACTGAAAGCTAGAAGTGATTTGTATATCTATTTCTATTTCCATGGTCTCAGGCTTTTAAATGATAAGGGAAGCTTCTGTTTTATCACATCAAATTCCTGGCTGGATGTAGGATATGGCAAAGACCTGCAGGAGTTTTTATTAAAACATGTTAAGGTTAAATTCATTATTGATAATCAGGTAAAACGGTCATTCAAATCTGCATCAGTAAATACTATCATTGCTCTCTTCTCTAAACCGAATGAATATAAATTGATAGGATATAATAATACTGCCCGCTTTGTTATGTTTAAAACCGAATTTGAAAATACTGTCTCCTCTGTTTTGTGGGAAGAGATCGAAGAAGCTGCTGAAAGAACTCCAACTCCAGAATACAGAGTATTTCCTATTAACCAAAAAGATCTATGGAAGGATGGACTTGAACAACCGGATGATCATGATGATTTAAAAAATAATCCTTACATTGGTAATAAATGGGGTGGAAAATATCTGCGTGCACCTGAGATCTATTGGACTATTCTGGATAGGAACAGAGATAAGCTTGTGCGACTTGGTGATATTGCTGAAGTTAGATTTGGAATTAAAACTGGAGCAAATAAGTTTTTTTATCTAACTAAAGATAAAATAGATCAATGGGGTATTGAAGAAGAATTTTTGATACCAATACTAAAATCTGCGAAAGATTCCACAAAATTAATGATAAATGAAAATGATTTAACAACTTTCTTATTTTACTGCCATAAGAATAAAAAAGAATTATTATGTACAAATGCATTGAAATATATTAAGTTCGGTGAAGAAAAGAATTATAATAAAGTACCTTCTGTTAAAGGACGAATTAATTGGTATGATGTTGGATTAAAAAAACCTGCAGATGCTATTATACTTAGAAGAATTGGTGAACGAATGCCTGTATTCATTGCGAATGGTGTATTAGAAGATTGTGTACTTTTTGGTATTACATTATCTGATTCTGATATTGATGTAAATTATATGTTAGCAGTACTAAATACAACTTGGTCTCGATTATGGATGGAAGTGATGACCAGACCATTAACTGGAGCACAACCAGTTGCGGATACAAATGTTTATATCGTAAAAGAATTGAAATTTCTAAACGTTATTGAAGATTCAAGAATAAAAGATATCCTTGATTCATTTTCCTCTATGG
>LSCK01000026.1 GCA_001577135.1 Cloacimonetes bacterium TCS60
AGAATTAATTTTGCTTTAGGTCCTCACGCTATTTATACTGTGTCCGAAAGCAGTTTGCGCTGGATAGCTGATTTTGCCAGAGAGCATAACCTTTTCGTACATATACATATATCAGAAACTAAAGATGAGGTTGATCAATGTCTGGAAAATCATGGCTTAAGACCTGTGGAATATCTGAACAAGATCGGTTTGCTGGGTCCCAACCTACTGGCTGTACATTCTATTTGGTTAAATAATAATGAAGTTGAGCTGTTAAAAGAAAACGATGTTAAATTAATTCACACACCTATTTCTAATATGAAACTGGCTTCCGGTATATTTCCCATGGAGAAAATACTGGATAAAGGTTTAACAGTAGGAATAGGAACGGATGGTTGTTCTTCCAATAATAATCTCGATATGCTGGAGGAAATGAAATTTACATCTATGCTGCACAAAATTCACTTGAAAGATACTACTTTTATGAGTGCAAACGCCACATACAAACTTGCTACCGCAAATGCAAAAAAAATATTCAAGCTTGATATGGGGGAAGTAAAAGAGGGCAACCTGGCAGATCTGATACTACTCGATTTGAATAATGCTAGTATGATACCAAATCATAATCTCATTTCAAATGTCGTGTATGCTGCAGAAAGGGATTGTGTGGACACCACGATATGTGACGGAAAAATTCTTATGCAGCACGGTAGAGTAGAAGGTGAGGAAGAGATAAAACAAAAAGCAGGAGAAGTTGCCAGAGATTTGGTAAACAGGTAGACTTTGATTTCTTATAATACTGCAGGAATAATGGGATATAGGGATTAGGATTTAGTAAAAAGTAACGCGTGACAAGAAGTCCCGTCCTAAAATAGGTTGACATCAATTCTAAAACTCTATTGTCACTCTGAGGAACGAAGTGACGAAGAGTCTCCCAGAAGCTGGAAAATAATTATAAAGTTGTGAAATAAACCGCGAAGGCGGGAAGAGGCAGGAGAAGAATGACTGTGAGACTGTGGGAACATGTGACTATGAGAAAAGGATTTAGGGGTTAGGATTTAGGGGAAGAAAGAAAATCTAATCTCCTGGTAAAAACTGATGGAGCCAACGGGGCTCGAACCCGTGACCTCTTGTCTGCCAGACAAGCGCTCTCCCAGCTGAGCTATGGCCCCAAATATTTTGTGTAATCGTGGGAAATGAATTTTGTTTTCGAAATTTTATGTCAACATTTTGAATAATTTATTTCAAAATTTTCCCAAAATAAATTAATAATTCTTTTTGTAAGTCCATATAATCTTCTGAACTTCATATTTTAAATTTTTATCTTTATAATAATTTTCCTCCGATCGGATAAATTCAACCAGAGAGTTTACACTATCTTCATTATAGCGATTTTTAGCAATAACTGTAATCTCTTTTACCCCTTTGTGAATTGTATAAAAAGTAAGCACAGTTACAAAAACACATATAAAAAACAAAGCTATTATCAAAATCTTAATAAGCTTTTTTCTCTTATTTCTGTTTTCTAACAAATCTTTTATTGGTGACAAAATTGTTTTCTCGCCTAATACTCTATGACGTTAACAATTCTTCAATCAGAAGTATATTATATTATTCTGAGAAATTTTCTGCTATGATTTGCTTTACGATTCCCGCAAAAGCTTTTTCTACTTTTGGTGTTAACTTTTCAGAAAAAAC
The DNA here is from genome assembly GCA_001577135.1 of Cloacimonetes bacterium TCS60. Taxonomy (GTDB): domain Bacteria; phylum Cloacimonadota; class Cloacimonadia; order JGIOTU-2; family JGIOTU-2; genus TCS60. The sequence continues at coordinate 1,678 of LSCK01000026.1, forward strand.
ATCGGTTTGCTCTACTTCAATACCATAGATTTTTATCTCTTCCGGTACTTGTTCACCTTCTCTTCTATAGATATCCAGAGCCTGAAAAAAACCAATATCATGAGTTGAGGTGCTATGTTTTGTTTCCTGAAAATCCTCTGGTTTAAACGAATGTAGAGTACCAACTGCAGATTCCCCGGTCTGGATGGCATCTATAAGGATAAGTTTATCATATCCAATAATTTGATCGACAATACGAAAACCGGCGGCACTTGCTTCTTGAACATCAATCCCCTTAACTTTATTCTTTATCTTTCTGGCGATCTTGATTCCTACTCCGTCATCAGAGAGGATAGGATTACCCAGTCCCAGAACCAGAGTTTTCATCTGCTCAATCGCGACGTATGGTCTTTATGATATCTTTGTTTTGATGTATATTAATAATGAGTGGTGTGCTGCCCGGCAGGGAGTGAGTAGCACAGGCAAGGCAGGGGTCATAGGCACGAAATGCCATCTCCACCATATTGAGCAAGCCGTCATCCACTTCTCCGTTTGTTATTAGCTTTTTAGCAGCCTTTTCTATGGAAAGCGACATGGCAGCAGAATTAAATACTGTTGCCACAAGCAGATTGGCAGCTGTAATAATACCCTTTTTATCTGTTTGATAATGATGGATCAAAGTTCCACGGGCTGCTTCCACGATACCAACACCTTCATTCGGAGTTTCTGTGGGAACAGTCCTGATATCATCCGAGGTTATGGTTTCATCCTCCAATAATTCCACCATTCTTTCTGCAGCGTAAACAGCTTCGATCAAGCGAGCCCAATGGAAGGCAAGTGTGTTATGAGCAGGTTTTTTACCCAGAACATCGTACATTCTCTCAAATTCCTGTTGAGCTTTTTCTGTGGGCATAGAATCAGATACATTCAAACGAGCCAGAGGTGCTACTCTCATCACACCGCTATCTTTTCCGTCAGTAAATCCTTTCCAGCCTATCTCCTTCAGATAGGGAAATTTCATGTAACTCCAGGGTTCAACATGTTCTGCGACTACATCCAAATAATCCATTCCGGAAAATTTAGTAATTTCATTACCGTCAGGATCCACTACTCTAACTTTTCCGTCATAGAAATTCACTCTGTTCTTATCATCCACAAGACCCATGTAGTACGTATTGTGTTTGTAGATATCTCCTGTTACCAGTTTTACGTATTCATCATTATCCAGAACGATCTTATTGAAAATATTGATAGCTTCCATGGCAAAATCAACACCATCTTTGCATTTTTTCAGAAATTCCTGACGTTTTTCTTCGGTAAGAGGTTTAGAAACACCGCCGGGTAAACCACCCACGGGATGAATGATCCTGCCAAAGAGATGAGTAACTATCTCTCTTATCTGACGTCTGGTTTTAATAACTTCCAGGCCAATTTCTTTACCAACTTTTGCTACAACACCAAGTATGTTACGTTCAGCGGCAGGTGCCGAAGGAGTAACAACAAAATCAGGTCCACCCAGGAAGAAGAAGTGTAGT
>LSCK01000027.1 GCA_001577135.1 Cloacimonetes bacterium TCS60
CAACTAATTTGTTATTAAATTCTATCGGACTACTATCATCCTTGGAAATATAAACACCCTCTTCAGGTAGTTTAAATGTAATATCTATAAGGTTTTCATCAGCACGATCAACACCATAACCAATTGAGCTAAGTATTAACGAGTAAACCGTACTCTCTTTCATTGTAATTGGAACCGAGTAACGATAGCGATTAAAACCTTTTTTTGAAAAGATTAACTGTGTTGACCCCTTTGGAATATATGCCCAGAATTCACCCACTTTCTTTTCGGTTTTCACAACCCCAATGTTGGTTTCAAAAGTGAATGGTTGTAAGTCTGTGCTAATTTTGATAAGTGCTGCATACTCGCCATTCACATCTTTTACAGGATTTCGCTGCAACTCAATGCTCATCGATTGCTCCTGAAAATCTGTAACCACAAACTCAGCTGCAAAGAGCTGAGTAAAGATAAACAAAACAATCATTAATAAAAAATTTTTCATAACTTAAACCTCATTATAATTCTTTATTTTTTTTAAACCAGAAATAATATCCTTCTTAAATATTCACCTTCGCAATGGTCTTTGACCTTGCGAATGGTGGAAATTTAGTTCCGTCACTTCACACCATTGCGAAGGTCTTCGACCATTCGCAAGGTCAAGGTTTCGCAAGGTTTAAACCTTCGGGTTGTATTAAAAATCAAAATCATCATCCATTTCATTAAAATTAAATTCATTGAACAACTTCTTATAATTCTTTATGCTATTAAAAAACAAAATATAAAATTCCTGTGATATTAGATCAGCGTCTTCTAACAGTGATATCGAACAATATTTTTTAAGTAAACCATCTGTTGGATTATTATGAATATAATGAACAATTTTCTCCATATACTCCATCTTGTTTATAAGTTTTGATTTAACTCGACCTTCAAATAAAGTTCCACTTCGATTATATTTATGGTTAAAATATTGTGAGTAACCATTGAAAATGTATTTAATCCATTTTGTCGCTTGAGTTTCTGTCTTTTGTTTAACTAAAAAATGATAATGATTTGGCATCAAAGAGAAAGCACATAAATCAATATAATCTTTAAAATTCGATTCTCTGATTATTGTCATCAATTTTTGGAAATCAGATTCATCCTTGAATATTAATTCTTTGTTACATCCTCTGTTGAATAGATGATAATAATTATCTTTTTCAAATATCATTTTATATCCTTCTTAAATACTCACCTTCGCAATGGTCTTGACCTTGTTTAGCCATTGTAACCTTCGCAATGGTCTTGACCTTGCGAATGGTGGAAAATTTAGTTTCAACTCTTCACACCATTGCGAAGGTCTTCGACCATTCGCAAGGTTTTTTGGTCTTTGACCTTGTTCAACCATTGCAACCTTCGCAATGGTCTTGACCTTGCGAATGGTGGAAATTTAGTTTCCACTCTTCACAACCATTGCGAAGGTCTTCGACCATTCGCAAGGTTTTTTTTGGTTTCGACCATTCGCAAGGTTTTTCTATCTACCTTCTCACTAACCACCAGCTGGTGGAAGAAAAAATAGCCAAATTGCCAAATAGACAATAAATATCTAATCCCTGAGTCTGGTTGAATAAGATTTGAGCCGTTTTGCAAGATACATACGACCTTGATAACTTTTTAAATATTTTTCTCTTCTCATCGCATCCTCCTGATCTAAACACGCTTCGTAATAAATTATCTTTAAAGGTCTTCTATATTTTGTAGATTCAACCAACCCTTTCTGATGTTGCTCAAATCTTAATTTCAGGTCTTGCGTATATCCTGTATAATGTTTACCATCTTTTTCAGAAAGCAAAACATAAGTATAATACATTAATTCAACCTGAAATTATTCAACTGACCGAACACAACGGACAGAAAACCCGGAGTTCTTATTGTTGAAGCTGCGGTCTACTTGCGTGGAACCGTAAGACAAGTGCCGTTTCCAGGCGTAAAAATCACTCTCGGTAGCCGACCAAAAGGAACCGCTGTAGCCCACAACTTCGTAATATCCATTATAATGGCGGTAACCGCCAGGAAGGAAATCAAAGCCGCTGCTGCCGAAATCCGGGTCATTTTCCAAATCACCATCAAGCCACAAAGCAGCATTGCCAGCCAATTTGCTGCCTTCGTTCGTTCCTCGAAATCCTACGTCATCTGCCTCGCTCTGGCTCATGCCGAGTTCCATCTCCAGTGTCTTTATCTCGTCGTCTGTAGGAATATGCCAGCCTTCCGGAGCTAATCCCCTTGCATCATTCACGGCATACCAGTTATATAAAGCTCCATAAGTATCTCCATTTGATGAACTATTATCATAATAGCAATATGCTCCCGTATGGGTATGGTAAAGACCAAACCATTCACTAGCATCTGTTACATTAGGAATAGGAGTTCCGTCATTGTAATGCGTTACTTTCAGGTTTTCCGCCATCCATTCTTGATCTCCAATTATGACAGTTTCATAAATATTTCCGTCGATATCCATACAATTGATTGCATCAACTGTAACCTCATTCGAATAAGCAGAATTATTGTTTTGGAAAAAAGCCATCACCTGATATGTATTACTATTTTCAATATTAGCTCCTACATCTATCCATTCTGTTGTTTCAGCGGGTATAATTTCTGTAAGAAGTGTTCCGTTTTTCTTAACTTTAAAACCTTCTATACCACTTATAGAATAATCCCAGCTAAGATGAATATCAGCAGTTGGATATGAGATATTCTCAAGGGTATATGTCAGGTTTCCGGGGGCAGGAATTGTGTTATCTATAACTCCTGTTTCTAAAGAAGTCGATTGATTACTTCCACTATATCCATAAACTCGATACTGAAGGTCTTCATTGATCTCTGCATTTGTATCTGTCCAAGTCGTTATATCTTCTACTACAGTTGCATATTCTATTTGCCAGGTATTTGTGCCTACTTTCTTATCTATCTTGAAACCGTCTTCTCCATTGCTGTTGTCATCCCAGTTAAGCTCAATAGATGTTATCATTAATTGATCATAAGTTAAGTTGGTTGGAGCGGGAAATTCCATTAATATCAGGCTTTGCTTTGTAGATGATTCATTTAGAGTAGTATAAGAATGAATTCTGTATTCGTATGTCTGGTTGAGTAAAACTGTATCATCAATATATTCAAAGGAATTTGCTGAAAGATCTGCGATTTGGATGAAATCCCGAGAGGTTTTAATAGAATTGTTAGTATTTTTATCGCTATTGCTAATCCCTCTGTTTTCGATATTCCTTGTAATTTTTTTACACACCCCATCAACATCGCTGCCACCCCTCTCAAAGAGGGGATTTTCACGAGAAGAGATTTCCTGTCGTTCAATGATATAGCCTTCCTCATAGCTGCAATTATGTTGCCATGTCAGTTTTGCTGTACATAGGTTTTCCTGAGTAATATTGAAATCTGTGATTTCAGCAAATGAAGTGCTTATCGAATTAGATAAAGGTTCTGTCAGTACATCACCATTAGCTCCAATAACTTGATATTGATAGGTGTTTGTGGTCAGCAATCCTGTATCATTGTAGCTGTTGCTGTTCTTATCTACTGTGGTCAATATTTCGTAACCACCAGAGTTAATTTGCCTTTTTATGATGTAATTTCCAACTATCGTGTTGTTTAGTTGCCATTGTAATTTTACTTCGCTGTCAGTCAGTTGGTTTAATGCTAATTCTCCTTGCATAGGAACTGTATTAAAGCTTGATTCAGGATCGAATGGACTTTCTAATTTTGGATCAGAGCAACTTAGCAAAAGCAGAAAAGCAAAAAGTATAAAGTAGAAATTTATTAATTTTCTTCTCATGCTTTCTAATCTCATCTCTCCCTCCTCACTTCTGCTTATTCGCTTGCTTATTATATCCAGCTTCTTTAATCCAACTATAAAAAAACCAAACTACTGGAGCTATAGACACTCCATAAGAAATATCTCTTCGTAGATACCACGTCTCCAAATCATCACGGTAGGACGTGGCTGCTGCTGTTGTTGTGGCAGCATCATAATCATCAAAAGCTGCATCTCCCAGCATATTGCAATAAACTCCTGCGCCATAGATAAGTATTGAACTTGCCAGAGAAATCCATTTTGATCTCTTCCATATAGCAGCTTTATGACGAGCACTACCTTTATATAATTCCAGAGCAATTGCCAGAGTTCTCTGCTCGTCTTTTTCGAGATTGACTAATGTTCTATAAGGATTAAATAATGGATGTTTAAGCAATATCTCAGTCTTTCCCATATATACTTTTTTTATCAATGGTGTTTTACCATTTAATTCTCCATTAATAAAAACATCTGCTCCTTCGGTTTCCTGTGGTGTACTGATAATTGATAGACTAGCATATTGAGCTTCGGGTGTTAAAAATACAGATTTTTGCTTTCCAGTTATTGAATATATTTCTTGATAATCTCGTAAAAATTCTCCTTTTCGTGCTTCCAGATCGTGTTTCCCTGCAGGTAATCTTAGATGGACTGAGTCTTGACCTACAATTTCTCCATCAACAAGTAATTCTGATCCTATAGATTTAACAAACAAATCAGAGAAGTTATTTGTTAGAATCATATCTTTGGTTGTTTTTTCATTACTTATTACATCGACCATAGATTCGGTGCCTATCCATTGCTCTTTTGCTATCTTAACTCCGTATTCACCTACTCTGATCTTTGTATCTTCATAGGGAGTTTTGCCAACTTCTTTGCCGTCTATATAAACTGTTGCACCACTTTCCGGAAGTGATTTAATTGCCAATTTACCATAAGCATAATCAAGTTCAAAACTCAAATCCAATTTGTCATTATCAGCTATTGATATATCATCATATATATTAATGTATTCTTTTTTCTCAATTCTGAGCTGATGTTCACCACTTTCAATCATGAATTCCTGTACAGGTGCCATGCCTATATACTTATCATCAATGTAAATATCACAAGAATCAGGATCTGTTGATAGGTTCATTATCCCGAAATTTGGCATAAGTTCAACGACCGGAATATCAAGAACTTTGCCCTCTTCTACATCAATATTTGTTGAATAAGAATAATATAGTTCTTTCATCAATTTAAGAACATGGTTTCCTGAAGTAATGCTGAATTGCAAGGGAGTAATACCGAATTTCAGATTATCTATAAATATTTCTGCCTGATCAGGTATAGAAGTAACTTTAATGATACCCGGTAACTTAAATTCTTCATCAATCTTGGCCTGAACCAAAACAACATCAATCATAGCATCAGAAGTAACATTTATTTGTTTTATACAACTTCTGTTACCTTTGAAAAACTTGAAAGTATAATCACCTTTTGGCAGACGATACT
>LSCK01000028.1 GCA_001577135.1 Cloacimonetes bacterium TCS60
AATCCTGTTCTGAGGTAGGGTAGCCATCTTCATCTTGTAAAGCATCACCATCATCATCTTGTGCCTGGGAAAAGTTGTACAAGCTGTCAGGGTCATTATATCCAAGGTTCAAAAATCCAAATGGGAACCAGATATCTTCTCCATCAGTGATTTGTTCTGGTAATGCGATTGTTCTTTCCACTTCACCGCGGAATTGATTATCATTTGCCTGAAATTGATTGAATGCTTCTGGCATATCTGCTTCTGAGCGATAGGGGAACTGAAAGCCAACAGGATCCTCGTCTATATATCCGTCTCCGTCATCGTCAACACCAGTTTTTTGATTACGGATTGAAGCCGAAGCAACTTTATCATCGAGTTGAAATTGATCATACTGAGGACCCAAATTATGTTCTTCTAACTCATTATAGGCAGGTAAAAATTCATACATATCTGCATCTCCATCAAAACCAGAGGATACCAATGTATCGATGACAGTACCAAAACCTGCTGGTTCTGTACCCGGCGTTTCTTCGTGGGCAGGATCTTGCCAATATAGTTTCTGACCAAATTCATTTCTTTTATACTTTTTTGCACCAAACCAGAGTGCGCCCTGGTATAGATAATCTATTCCAGATCCACCGGGATATTCCAGGGATGGATATTGCGGAACAACATCATCTCCTGAGCCGAAAAAACCATAGTTACTAATACGTAACCATATATTTCCTATATTGTGATAATGGAAAATATCTAGTCTTTTATTTCCGCCAGAACCTTCAACAGCAGAGCGTGAAAGTAATACAGAGGTAAAACAAAAGACAGTGATGAGAAAAACAGTCACGAATATTCTTTTATTTAAGTGCATTGCACCTCCAAATTGATTTATTAATAAACATTACATATTTATAATTCAAAATTCACGGGAAATGTAACCCAAACCGCCACAGCTTTTCCCTGATTTTTAGCTGGAATGAACTTCCATTGTGTCACAGCCTTAATCGCTTGTTGATCTAAACCACCTTCTCCACTTTGCAAACTTTTAACTATTTCTACTGCACCAACGGTTCCGTCTTCAAACACCTCAGCTCTGATGATTACCGTACCTTCCAAACCGCTTTGGCGCGCAAAATCAGTAAATTCTGGTGAGGGATTACCCGGTAAAGGGATAGGTTCAGAATCATGCACAACAAATTTGGGGGTTGTTCCTTCTCTTTGAGCTGGTGGAGGTTTTTGCAAATCAAGAGTAGTAGGTCCGATAGTTTCCACTTCCTCAATATCTTCATCAGCGCCCATAGATGCCGTCTCTTCAACCGTAAGTGGAATAACCGGCTTAACCTCTTTGGGTGGTTTTATCTTTTTCTTTACTTCAGGGGGCACATCGATAGTTTGGATTACTTTTGCTTTGTGTATGTATGGTTTTACTTCAATCTTAGGGAAAACGATAAAAGTAAAAAGCAATATGAGAATAGCAAAGCTGAGCGATTTATCGAACAGCAAGCCAGTCTCTTCCTTCCAATCTAAAAATTTATGTTCTGGTTTGTTTTTCATCATTAAACCTGATTTCTTATATAAAAAATAAATTTCCTTTATCTGATTTGTTTGGCCTCAAATGAGACTCTTAAAGCCTGGGCTTTTTTCAGTTCATTCATAATATCAACCATAATACCATAATCAGTTTGTGCATCTGTTCTAAAACAGGTAACAATACTTGGATTTTCAGAAAGTTTTGTCTGCATGATAGGTTTTATCTGATCTACACTCACAGCAAAATCATCCACAGAAATTGTTGAAGCTCTATTAACATAGATAGTAGCAGAATTTTGTCTGTTTATTTTTTGAACTGCCTCAGCCTTGGGCAGAATAACATTCAAGCCTTTTTCTTTAACAAAAGTAGTAGATACCATGAAGAATATCAGCAATATAAAAGCAATATCGGACATTGACGCATTAGGGATCTCTGTATCAACTCTTGTTTTTCTTTCAATATTTGCCATATAACCTCTTATCGTGTAGACAGTGAAACAGTTTGAGCACCAGCCAAAAGGAGTTTATCCAGGGCTCTAACCATCATGTTATATCTGCAATGTCTTTCTGCTTCCAGGACAAATACCATTTTGGGATTCTCTTCAATTCTTTCATGGACTATAAATTCCAGTTCTGAAATAGGAGTGAGTTGGTCATCGACAGCAATTTGGCCTTTAACATTAACTTTAATCTTTGTTACATTTTCTTTTTTCAATTTTACTTTTTTCCCACCAGATTCAGCGTAGGGGGGAAGTACAAGGCCCAAACCTTCTTTTGTATCAAATTTTGTAGTAACGAGAAAGAAAAAAAGCAATATAAAAGCCACATCAGCCATAGAAGCAGTGGGAATTTTAGCCTTCTTCCTTACTTTTTTTTCTTTATTTAGATTCATTATAGTCTCAATTTAAGTTACTTTATTTCTAAAAGGGTTTCTGTTAATTCTTCGGAACCTTTTTGCATATCGACAATCAAACCATCGATTATTGATACGAAGAAGTTATTGAATAGTTGAATTGGAATAGCGACAGCAAGACCCGAAGCTGTAGTAACCAAAGCAACAGAAATACCACTAGCAACAATTGTTGGTTCAACTTCACCTGCGGCAGCAATTGCTTCAAAAGCTTGAATCATACCAACAACAGTGCCAAGGAATCCAAGCATGGGGGCAACATTAATGGCAGTAGCTAAAGCAACCAACCCTTTTTCCAGATAGGACATCTCCAGGATACCAGCATTTTCCATTGCTTTCTCAACATCATCAATACTTTGACCTGCTTTTAAAAGTCCAGCATGCAAAATATTAGCTACTGGCCCTCTTGTTTCAGCACACAACTTGGCAGCATCAGCAAATTCTTTTTCCTTTACCAGGGGAATAACTTTATCCAGGAAGTCATAAACTGATACCTTAGCATAACGCAATGAGATAGCTTTCCAGATAGAGGTAGCTAGAGCCCAAATAACGATAATGAGCATGGGCCACATAACCCATCCACCTTTGATAAAAAGATCAACAAGTCCACTACCGACAATTCTTCTGGCAAATGCTTCAAAACCACCGGGACCCTGTTCTTCAACAACAACTGCTGCTGCTTCAACTTCATTCGTATCAGCTATTTCTTCAGTGGTCACTTCTTCTTCTGTAACTTCTTCTACATCTTCTTGAGCAGGCAAGTTGCTCACAAACAACATACCTGCAATTAGTGTAATAATTAGAATTATTTTGATTTGACGTTTATTTTTATACACGGTTGTTCCTCCTTGAATTTTTAAAAGTCAAATGATATTCCAAAATTATATCTTCTACTTTGAGAATATATACTCGGATTTTGTAGGGCAGACATATAGATTTCTGCACCTTCTGTATCTTCATCTCGATCAATAATACCATTTTCATTCAAATCATAAGTTTCCCAGTAGGATAGTGTGCCTTTATCTGGTGTTTCACCAGTTTGGGCATTCACATAATTTATGTTTTGTTTATTAAACAAGTTATCTACTTGGAAATATAATTTCATTTTCAAATTACCAAACAGATCAAATCCTTTAGTAATTTTTAGATCTGCATTGGATGTATAAGGTTTCCTTTCTGAATTTGTATCTAAGGCTTGGTCGTTTTCAGAAACTGGAGTAAAGGGTTCTCCTGAGTGTATCTGGTACTGGAAAGATGTATTAAATTTATCGGGCATTTTGAGACCAAAGAGATAGAATTCTTCATCCTTTGGAATACCAAAATTTGCCTGTAAATTGGCTATATGCCGTACATCCCAGTTTAGCGGAAATTCTCTTAAATTTTCTCGAGCTGCATGTACACTAGAGTTTCTCCCAAAGGCATAGGAATAAGTATATCCCAGATTAAAACCCCAGAAGTTACTAAATCTTTTTGCCAGGGTGAATTCTACACCGCGAGCACTACCATAGTCCTCAGAAACGTAGAGGTAATATTGTTTTCCTGCTTCAGCAATACTATCAGGTAGGAGAGCAAAATTGTTGCTTATACTACTAACAAGATTATATATATTTTTATAAAAAATGGTTACATCCATTGTATAATCTTCACCCATTTGATGTTCCAATCCAACTTCATAGGTTTTAGTTATTTCTGGTTTCAGATTTGGGTTACCTACATTAGTTCCAGTGGTACCTACCTGGGGAGTGGAGCTAGTAAAAACATATTGCAGCGGGGGCAACTGACTTTGGTAATTATAAGCAAAGTGTAAAACATCCTTTAAAGTAATGGGATGAGAAACACCCAAACGAGGACTGATCATTAATTGAAATTTTTCAACACTTTCTTCTTTAAGTTCGTAGGTATCGCTATCTATTTCTTCAATATACTCTACACTACCCCATTCAGCATCTACATATTCACCTGTAGAATCGCTCTTGACCTTATAATAATCACCAAGATACCAGAAATCAAATCGCAGACCAGCATTAACGATCATACCTTCCCATTCCATTTTATCCTGGATGTAATAGGCACCTTGCCAGGGCCGTGCTTTATATCCATCTTTAGAGCCACCGGCAAACTCAATTGCATCCTGAAAAATATCGCCAGCATAAATTTTCTTATTATATGCAACCCAATTTGAATCTACTAAAACCTGTTCGATATCATTTGGTGAAATATCCATTCCTGTAGTATCGATATCTCTTCCGGCAAGATAATTTGGTAGGCGTATCTCATCATTTATATCCCAGGGATCACTCAATCTGTCCTTTGTTATTTCATTGTATTTGATCTCAAATCCAGTTTTTGCTTCATGAATATTATTGATTTGATATGTCAAATCACCTTTTAGAGTGTATGTAGTAGTCTTGTCATTCCAAAAGTTACCGGCATGACTACCTGGAGCAGAATACATTGGTACATTTTTTTCATTTCCATACTGATCGGTATAATCTAGTTGCTCATCCTCACCTGGAGTATTAACACCAAAATTATCAAATGTTGGAGTTAGATTCCAACCGGGATCATCCCACTCTGTATTTTCTTCAGTGAAATACCAATCCCTCTTCACGCCTGAATTAAGCTTAAGGTCAGTTTCGAATCTACTACTACGGATTTTATAAAACATTTTGGGGGAAACAGTATGGTCGAATGTAATGGCTTGTTGATTGTGAGTTTCCTCCCAGTGGTTAGTATATCTCAAAGCATATCTGCCTAAATA
>LSCK01000029.1 GCA_001577135.1 Cloacimonetes bacterium TCS60
GCAATTATCGTATCCCTAATTCTAATCATAGTAATATCAGGAGTGAAAATAAGAATTACCATAACAAAGGGAATGAAACCCAGAAAGGTAATATAACCCATGGCAGATGCTCTAATAAAACATTTATCTAAAATAAATCGATGATAAATATTTTTTATATCTGTTCTCACTTTACGAAAGAAGGAAGGCAATATATTTTTACTCATAACGTAATATCTCCACTGGGTCGGAACGGCTAGCATTGATGGCCGGAAAGATTCCAGATAGAAAACCTATTCCAACGGACAAAGCCAAGGCTATTCCTACCATTTGTACACTTGCTGCAGTGGGTGATTTAAGAAATTTTGAAAGAAGATCGAGAATAGACAGCCCCAAAATCATTCCAATTATTCCACCCAGGATAGATATCAATATATTCTGGATTAAGAATTGGACAAGAATGTCGCTTCTTCTAGCTCCAACTGCCATTCTTACTCCGATCTCACGCAATCTCTCTTTGATAGCCGCAAGTGATATATTAGCAACAACAATACCTCCCACAATTAATGAAATCCCACCAACAATGAGGACAATAAACTGCATTTTATTTGAAGTACTACCAATTTCACGAATCCTATCGCTATTTGCCTCCACGTTAAAGATCTTTTTTCCATCTCTTAAAGCTAGTAGAAATTGATTAACTTTTTCCTGTATGGGCTTTACTTCCTCACGTGATTGTACGGTAAAATAAATACTCTCCACTTCTTCATTATAATACAATTTCTTTACCATGGTGGATAGCGGTATTAAGACTCTGCGGTTCATCCAACCCAGCATGTTATGATCCATGGCTCCCATATAGAGCTCTTTTTTTTCCATTATCCCCATAATTTTAAAACTGTTACCATTAATAATCACAAATTCACCTAAAGCAGTAGCATCCCCGAACAGACGCTCTTTGGCATCAGTTCCAAGCACAACTACTTTGTTTGCTTCTTCAACGTCAAAGTCTGTTATGAAGCGGCCTTTATCCACATAGAAATCTTCTACTTCCTCATAAGCAGGTAATACTCCTCTGAGTCTTGAATGAAAATATTTCCCACCTCTTTTTATGCGTACACTCTTTCTCACAACAGGGCTAAAATTTTTTATCTCGGGAAAATATCTTTGCAAGCTTTTTGTTTCTGCTAGAGATAATCGGTTGTTATAGAATTGCTCTCTTTTATCAATGTCAAAGCTCCACTGACGCTCTATTGATAATTTCAGAGCCCCACCTCGCTCCTCCATAAATTTTATCGATTGCTGCTTACCTCCTTCTACCAAGGCGAATACAACGATTACAGACATCACACCCAGGATAATCCCAATCATGGTTATAAAGGTTCGCCCCAGGTTGTGGAACATATCTCCAATACCTAATTTTATATTATAAAAAATATTCATATTTAATGCTGTACAATCTTGCCATCTTTGATATTAATAGTATGATCGGCTCTTTTGGCTACATAGTTGTCATGGGTAACAACAACGATAGTTTGTCCCATATCATACAGTTCATAAAAGATTTTCATTATCCCTTGACCTGTAGTAGTATCGAGATTGCCTGTGGGCTCATCAGCAAGTATTATGGCAGGTTTATTGATTAAAGCGCGGGCAATTGCTGTTCTTTGTCTCTCCCCGCCGGAGAGTTCATTCGGTTTATGTTTCAATCTGTGCTCCAGGCCAACTTGAGATAAAACTTCTCTGGAACGCTCTGAGCGTTCTTTCTTTTGTACTCCAGCATATAATAAGGGCAATTCAACATTTTTTAAAATATTTAAATTTGGAAGTAAATTGAATGTTTGAAAAACAAATCCAATTTTTTGATTTCTTATATGAGCAAGTTTATTTGGTTTCAGATTACTGACCTTAACGTTGTCGAGCAAATAATCACCACTAGTGGGAGTGTCCAGGCAACCAAGTATATGGAGAAGGGTTGATTTTCCCGAGCCGGAAGGACCTGTTATGGAGGTGTAAGAATTTCTCTTTATATTTATAGATACATCGCTTAGTGCTCTTACATTAACCTTACCAGCTTTATAAATTTTCTCTATGGAATCTGTCTTGATCACCATACTATTTTGTTTAATATTTTTGGAATTCATTATCTAGAATATCTATCCATCTTTTTCTGTGCTTCCCGTTTTTTAATTTTAAAACGTTTTTCATATTTTTTCTTACCTTTAGCAAGAGCAATTTCTACCTTAGCAAGTCCCTGGTCATTGATATATAACCTGACTGGTACCAGGGTGTAACTTTTTTCCTGTACTTTTCTCAGCAACCTTCTGATTTGGTTCTTATGGAGAAGGAGCTTGCGTGTTCTACGTGGGTTATATTTCTGGTAGAATCCCTGCTTGTAGGGGCTGATGTGTAAACTGTATAACCAGGCTTCTCCATCTCTTATTGCAGCGTAACTATCAATAAAATTGACTTTACCCGCTCGGATCGACTTGATTTCATTTCCTGTAAGTTTCAAGCCAGCTTCCATAGATTTTACGATATGAAAATTTCTCTTTACTTTTTTATTTTTAAATTCCCGCATTAATTAAAACTTATTTCCTTTATGATAATCAATAACTTTATTTAACGTTTGTTCTAATTTAACTTTAGGGCTATAGTCAATGAATTTTTTAAGTTTACTTATATCAGGAACTCTTCTTTTCATATCTTCAAAACCTTCTTCGTAGGCTTCATCATAAGATATCTTCTTTATTTTGGAGGAGCTGTTTGTCATTTTTTTTATTTTTTGCGCAAGCTCTATAATTTTTGTTTCAGCTGTAGAGCCAATATTGAATATTTCACCCAAACATTTCTTTGTGTCCATGAGCTTAATAATTGCACCGACAACATCTTCTACGTAAGTGAAACAACGCGATTGAGTTCCATCTCCAAAAACAGTTATGGGATGTCCTAACAGAGCCTGCCGGACAAATCGGGGAATAACCATCCCGTATTGACCAGTTTGCCTTGGTCCAACTGTATTAAACAGACGTCCGATAACCACGGGGAGCTTTTTTTCATGCCAGTAGGCGAGAGCTAAAAATTCATCAATGGCTTTAGATTCAGCGTAAGACCATCTTCTGACAGAGGTTGAACCATAAACTCGGTCCTTTCCTTCCTTAAATGGAAGAGAATCACTTTTGCCATAAACTTCAGAAGTGGAAGCGATGAAAATCTTTTTTTTATATTTGTTAGCTAATCGAATTACAATTTCTGAGCCAGCAACATTTGTTTCTATTGTTTCTACTGGATTATCAACTATGAACTGAACTCCTACAGCTGCGGCAAGGTGATAAATTTGGTCTGATTTTTTGATTACATCCTCAATCAATTCTTCATTAAATATTGTATCAATATATACGTTTAAATTTTTATTTTTGTAGATATGATTAATGTTGTTCAGTCTACCTGTGGATAAATTATCTATTATTGTTACTCTATTTCCTCTTTCCAAAAGTTCTTGGGCAAGATAGGAACCGATAAAACCGGCTCCACCTGTAATTAAAATATTCATTGTGTATCCTTTTTTTTCATAATTTTTTTACTGAATTAATTAGTTGCCTTTATTCTATGCAAGTTTTTTACGAAATATCTCGGTTTGTGGTTATATATAAATGATTTATGAAATAATTGTAATTATCAAATTATCTATAGGCAGGATCCATTTTTTGTCTATCCTGATGTGCTGCTAAAAACCAATCTACAGTTTTTCCCATTTCCTCTTCAACAGTATACCTTTGTTCATATCCCAAATTGCGGATTTTTTCGGAAAAATAATGAGTTGAAGTAGAGAATTTTTCCATTCTGTCACTATTAATGGGAATTTCCTTTCCAATTATCAGACTAACAAGATCAAATATTTTTCCAACCATAAGTGCGAATGTTTCAGGAATTCTAATTAGGGGTTCTTTGAAATCATTATTGGAAGCAATAATCTCCATCAACTTTTTTACACTTATATATGGCTTGTCCAGAGTATTTACATATTCAATACCGGGTTTTAATTGCTGCATCATAAAGTATGTCATATCCAACAAATTATTCAATGAAACCATAGACTTGATATGGTCTCCTTTGCCGATGGAAATCCAGGGTCTTTTATGCATCATTTCAATCAAATTATACATATTAGCAAAATTATGGGGACCATAAATAATTGACGGACGCAGAATTACTACTTGTCTCTGTCTCGGATTATGTGTCTGCCAATTTGAAATAACAAATTCACCTGCCAACTTACTGGCACCATAGGGATTATCAGGTTGTAATTTACCTGATTCATCACAGGGAACAGATTTGTGTCCATATACAGAAACAGTGCTATAATAGATAATTTTATTGATACTCGCTTCAGAAGCAAATTCCATCAAAACCTTTGTGCCATACTCATTGTCGGAGAAATATTCTTCTTCTGAAATACCAAAGTCATGTTTTGAGGCAGCACAGTGAATAATTAGATCAATATTTCTACTTGAAAACTTTTCCAGATCTTCCTTTTTTCTGATATCACCTAAAATTGTATTGTGATGTTTATTAATTAAACAATAACTGCGTTTATCAATACCGAAAACCTTATGCCCTTTTTCTTCCAGAAACCACATTAAACGTGAACCTACAAAGCCGTTTGCACCTGTAACTAATATATTCATGTTATTTTCTCATCTTTATTAAAATTTTCTCAATTTTATCTGCTTTCCGTTCACGGTCAAAATTTTTAATAATATATTTATAACCTTGCTTTTTCATATTTTGTCGGAATTCTTTATTTTCTTGCATAAATAGGATCTTTTTTGCTAAGTCAATAAAATTTTCGGGTTCAAAGTATAATCCACCTTTGCTTTTTTCAATAATATCTCTTGCTTCACCATCTACACCCAAGAGTATCGGCAGTTCACAAGCCATGTAATCAAATATCTTGGAAGGTATAGTCCCTTTAAAAACTTCCGATTTCACTAAAGGGACAATACCACAATCAGCACTTGAAAGATAAGAAGATATCTTATCGGGAGGAACTTCATCCACAAATTGTACATTAGATAGCTGCAGTTCTTCTTTTTTTTGCAGTAATAACTCTCTCTCGGGACCATCACCGATTAAAACTATCGAAATCTCCTGCTTAGGTGATAATTCTTTAGCTGCTAGAAGAATGGTCTCCAGTCCCTGAGCCAATCCAAAGTTACCAGCGTAGATCACTGTAAACTTATTTTCACCAAGAGGAAGAGCACACTCAATTTCTGTTTTTCTGCTCCATTTTTTTATATCAGTGCCATTTCTAACTACAGATATTATTTGGGGTGGTATGCCTTTTTTGCAAATTTTAGTTCTAAAATATTTTGTTACGGTTATAATTCTATCCGCATTCTCATAGCACTTTCTCTCAAATTTCTTACTAACTTTTATAGCAAGTTTATTGTTTAACTCTCCCATATCAATAGCAGCATCGGGCCATAAATCTCGAATTTCAAAAATGAATTTTGAATTGGGAAATAGTTTTTTCAGAAAAATCCCAATACCACCTACAAATAATGGAGGAGAGGAAACATAGATAATCTCAAACTTTCTCCAATTAAGTAATATCGCAATAATGCCTGATAACATAAACGTTGCATAGAATAGAATTCTGGTTATATAATTTTTTTGGGGATTTGTATGAACCCAAGTTCTCAAAATATTAATACCGGACAATTTCTCTTTACAAAATATTTTGCCCTTATATCCTTTTTTAATAATTCCTTTAGGATGATTAGGCATTTCTGTAAGTACAGTGACTGTATGCCCTTTCTTAGCAAGAAATTTTGTATTAGCTAAGGCTCTGTTTGTAGGAGCACAAACTTCGGGGTGAAAATATTGTGTTACATATAGTATATTCATAATATATTGATTCTTGTTTTTAATCTTACTCGATTATGGAATTCACCTTTTACAATAACTGTAATCTTTTGTACTGTTTGATACATTTTGGGAAAACAGGAGGTGTTTTTAATAATTAATTCTTTATTCGGTAAGAAAAAACATATTTTTTCATTCACTATTAGTTTATTTTTTTCTGATCTAAAATCATTCTCGGGTTCAAAATGAAAATATAGCTCATATTTATGCTTACCCATATATTCAATTGAATCCTGTAAATTAAAACCACTACTAGTTCTCATAATTCTTCGTTCATGAAATCGCTTTTTATATCTATAACTACAAATAATTTCATCTTCTCCAATCACCTTTTTTTCGATTTTAGCTCTTTTACCAATTCTAAAGCTTCCCCACAAATCAGCTTGATTTAAACCATCGATTACTACAGTGGAATGTGCTGCGGCAGATCTTGCATATTTTCGAAAAGCATTATCACTGTAACTATGGTTTCCTGTATCTGTCAATATATTCCCTCTTTTTGACCAGAGAAGAACAGACAGAAGGTCAGAATGAGAATGAGAAGGATTATACGAAGGATTAAAGGGAGCACAATACATCATAATTTTTAAATTTTTGTTCTTCATGATAGGATAATAGGTAGAATTTCTTTCTCTCTTACTATATTTAATACCTAACTTCTCTGCATATTTTATCATTTTATCAGGTTCTGGTAATCCTTCATAATTTACGTCGTTTATAGGTAGGTATTTTTTATTTACATAAAAATATTCAAGCCAATCCATTCCATTTTTTATTTTATCAGCAATAGTGCTAATCAAATTCTTATATTTTATCGGATAATTTTTTTGCAGAATATCGTATAAATCAAGCAAATCTTTGACAAATATTTCATGGTAAGTAGGTGAAAATTCATAGTGATATCCGGCTTCAGTAATTTGTTCTCTCAATTGTATTTTTAATTCTTTTATAGACCAATTTACCCATTTTTTATTTTCAAAAAGGATACCCAGGTATAGTAATGCAACAATATTTTTAAACAGATGGTTCGCTAATAAATGATACTCTCTTTGATTGAATAAGTAAAAGCCCTGTGTAATAAGAGATGTAAATATTTTTGGGGAATCAATATTAAATCTAATCAAAAATTTGATCCAATTTACAACTCTTATCGAAATGGGGTAGGGATCCCAGGCAATATCTGAGCCAGGACTATTTTCATCAATCCAATCATAAATTATTTTAACACCATCTTCTTTTGAAATATTTTTTAGGAAATCAAAGTAATGTAAGTGATAGAGCCATAATCTTGGCTTATCCTCGGATTGCCAAATTATATTTTGAACTTTCAATTTATCGTTAAAAATTTTGAACGTATTTATATTTTCATCAGATATTTGATCATAATTGCTTAATATTATCTTCTTAACTTCATACTTTTCATATGGGTTCTTCATCTTGAAGAAATTTTGAAAAACCCATATTTTAATCCTCCAAAATATTTGAATAGGTTTTAGGTAAATGATGCTTGAAATAAAGTATTCAAATTTCATTATTTTCAAAGACAATTTTATTTAATGATTTAATAAGGTTGGACTTATCTTTACTTATAATATTCTGGATTTTTTCTCTAAGATATATTTCATCTTCTAAAATATTTTCAGTCTCAATTATTAAGTTCTTCAGATCAAATTCATTTAAATTAAAATATGGTAGTTCAAATTTTTCCATCATTCCGGGATTTTTATTTCCCCATTGTTTATCAAAAATGCCAAGTGCCGGCGTGTTCATCGAGAGAGCCATAATTATAGAATGAAGTCTCATACCCATGATAAGATTACAATTTCTATACAAATTTATTAACTTAATTGGATCATATTCTTCTTTCATAATTACAGAATCAGTTTGAGAGAAATTATTATAAATTGTTTGGGATATTAATAAATCCTTTTTAGTCTGGCATACTATAACAATTTCGTAATTCTTATTATGTAATTTCTGTATATATTTTACAATGATTGAGATGATTTTATCAATTTTTTTCCTGCATAAGGTTTTCAAATCCCCTACAGTATGTGATCTCAGTGTTATTGCTATTCTTTTTTTATTCTTACCAACATTATTGGATATATCATATTTTATTTTTTTCAGATGCTTCATAATATCAATAAAGAAGGCTAAATCAATCCCTTTTTGGATATTAGTTTGAGGGAAATATTTTTTTAGGTGATAGTAACTCACATTTTCTCTAGTGTAGAGCAAACTGGTATTTTGTAGATTATTTTTGAGAAGCATTTTACCAATTTTATCAATTGTTGATGAAGATTGGGGAAAAATGATGTAGGGTATATCAAATTTTCTGGCAACCCTCAGGGGATACATTAAAGCTAAAAGTCGCAGATAATCTGAAATTGATTCTCCTCTAAAAAGATTACCGCCATTAAATATAATTAAATCAGAGTCAGTTAATTGATTAATAAATCTGTCAGGTTTAATTACTCCTGTAAGCACAAAAAATGATTTTATATAATTTTTTAGTTGTTCCAGCAATTTTTCATCTCTCTCTAGGACAAAAGGTGAATCAAGTATCTCAACGTTGTTGTACAATTTCTTCAAATAATCAGCACTTTTTTTGTATTCATGATTTTTCTTATTAAATCGAGAAAATATTTTTATTTTGCAATTAGTCACTTCTAGTAAGTCCAAAGCGCCTAAATTAATTGCCATATCTCCTGCATTTTTTAATCCATATGTATATACCAGTGATACTTTTTTAAATGACATAGATAATTCCTATTTATCAAACCAAGATTTGGCTTTTAAATACATAAGCAATCTATCAACCACATTATCAGCGAGAAATTGTTTTACATATTCTTTGTTTTTTCTTTTAAATTTTTCGGCCAGTTCCTTATTAGTAATTAATTCTAACATTTTATCATGAAGATCTTTTACATTTTTAACCTCAACTATTAACCCATTTTCTTCATCTCGAATAATCTCGCTATTATATTGCCATTTTGTCGCAATAATTGGAATATTAGCAATTAATGCATCTATCAAAACACCAGGGAAACCTTCACCTTTCCAGTATGTTGGAAATACAAAAGCATCGTATTTAGCAATAACCTCAGAGACTTTCTCACTTTCAACACAATTTTTATATTTAGCAAAATCGTAGTTTTTTAATAAGTCATGAAACTTATTTTCATACCATTCTGAAATGGGACCATAAATATCAAATTTTACATATAATTCATCATTCTTTTCATTAATTTGTTTAATCGCCTCAAGAGCAATTTCAATCCCTTTGCTGGGTTTTACCCGAGAAAGGAAAACAAATCTGAAATTATCATTTTTATTAAAAGATTTACTGTAAATGATTTTATTTCTTCTGAAATTTGGTAGCCATACAGTAGATTTGATTCCTATTTTATTTTTCAGATTGTCCCGTAGTTTTTTTGTTTCAACAAAAAGAAAATCAGCTTCTTCTAAAAATCTTTTATAAATAAATCTTACAAACCGATGCATACGAGATAGTTCAGAATAAAGTTGACCTCCCATTGGTACAACAACATATATAAAATTTTTACTCAATTTCTTAAATAAATACATAATGGGTAATAGCAAATATCTTCCGTTAGATGATACTGCCAGTATTATTTTTTTGCTTTTAAAGATTTTAAATATAATAGTTACTATCTTTGTTGTCCACTTCAATGTATTTATTTTATAAACATTATAGCCTTTGGACTTAAGGGTTTCTAAGAAAACATTGTTTTTAACACCGGGGCCAGATATAGGTGGTGAAAAAGGTCCAATTAAAGATATTTTTTCCATTAAGTATTACCTCTTTAAAGTTTTAATTGATTTCGAGAGCAGCTCTTCTGCTTCCTTTAGATAAAAAATTGCAATAAGCATTATAATTAAAAGGAAAAATACAATTGTCCCTGTGAGCAGTTCTAAATAAAGTGAAGAAACAAAAAATATAATTAGAAAAAGGAAAAGATATAGTATTTCTTTTACATTAATTGCTTTAAATTGTTGGGAAGAATAGAAGAACCATATATAGAAAGAAACTGTTGTTGCAACAGCAATGGCAACAATACTATTGAAAATGAGATAAGCAATTGTATTTAGTATGAGAGCGATGAAAACATTAATTAAAACGGTAATAAAGAACTTTTTTTCTGTTTTTTGCACTTTATATAGGTTAATATAAATTGCGTTTATAATTGCGATGGCAGGCACACCGGCAAATATTATTGCAATAATCTGAAGTGAAGGTATATATTTTTCCAGAATTGTTCTAACAAAGAAGGAAAAAATAAAATAACCTCCACTGGCAACACTTGCAGTGATCAAAAGATATTTTTTGAATTTTATGATACCCTTTTTAGAATAAGATCTTGCTAAAAAAGGATAAAAAGTTATTGTAATTGATCTTATCAATATAGTCAAAATTCTCATCATGGAAATGGCAAAAGCATAGTAGGCAAAATTTTCGGCAGAGAAGAATATTTTTATGAACCATCTATCGAGAGAATAGAAGAACATAGATAAGAAATTACTAATCATAATAATAAAACCAACTGAATAATCTTCTTTTATCTCATCGAGATGATCTTTTATTTTTCCCTTTTTAAAAGTAGGGTGAAAAAGTATTTCCAAAACGATAAAAATTACATAATAAACTAAAATATGAACAAAGATAAAGGGAATGTATGACTCTTGTTTAATTACAAAAATAACACCAAGATTTAGAATTAGAATCGCAAGCGGTACGTAGATTTTTATTCTTGAATATTTATCAAACTCTCCAGTTGCTTGATAGAGAAAATTATAAAAACCCCTTACATTAATAGGTAAAATTGAGAGAGCAAAAAATATGATAATAATGTTATTTATTACTATGCCGATTATCAGAGGTATTATCATTAGTAATGTTTGACATATTAAAAAAAACTTATGTTCTGCTTTTATAACTGATTTGTTAATATCTTCCCAGGAAAAACCACCATATTTTATATATATTCCATCTATAAAACCCAAATGTAAAAAACCTATGTAACTTACATAAAAAGTATAAGTTTTGAGAGAGGCAAATTCAGTTATACCGAGATACTTTGGAATCAAGAATCCATTAACCAAGCCGGCGACTAAAGCAATAACATTTGCTCCAACAACCTTCGATAGACTCTTTCCTAAATTCAATTTATATACCTAATTTACAGATGTGTATTTTATCTCTTTTTTTTGGGGGTAAAAAAACAGAAAAGCAAAGATAACCTGCCAGTCTATAATAAAATAATAGAGGGAATTGTGTAAAAAACGAACAGTTTTTTTGGTCTTTGGTAAAACACGAAAAGTTATGAAAAAAATATGTAGAAATGCATATATAAAGATACTTAAGACAATTTTACCACTTATCAACCCTATGATTAAACTCAGAGGTAAAAGAAGCAATGGAAAGAAACGTTTTATTATACTGGGATAAATTTTTTTATTGAATAAATGATCTCTGAAAATTACACTTCTTGAGTAGACAATATCTCCATTAAAAATCATTCTCCACATTCTGTCGGGATGCATATAATCAATAGTATGGTGATCAGCAATTATTCTTTTTTTTCTGAATATCTTATTACTTTTTTTTGATAGTCTCAAGGTGAAATCTAGATCCTGTCCTCTCTTGTATTTTGTTTTCATACCTTTTACTGAATTCCAAAGGTTTCTTTTAATTATGAAAATACCACCACTTTGTGTTTCATATCTATCTTGTTTAATACCATACATCAACCTTTCACCAATGATCTTGAAATTTTTGTTATGTAAAATATGCTTTATTTCCCCAGAAACGAACGGAAATAATAATTTACCAGAAACATCCATCACTTCTTCAACGAATTCTTTTCTTATAGACATATCTCCATCAATAAAAAACATAATCTCTCCTGAAGACTCTTTAGCTCCAATATTTCTGGCTATAGCTGAGTTGGTTGGACCAGTAATTTTAAGAATTTTGACTTCAAGGAAATTATTTTTTACTATTTCGATGCTTCTATCAACAGATTTTGAATCAATATATAATAATTCATAATTTTGTATATTACAATAATCAATTGTTTCTAATATACTGTTAAAAGTATTTTTTAGGCACTTACCTTCATTCTTACCAACTACTATAAAAGATATCATTTTACTTTCTTATCTTTCTTATACACATTGCGGGAATAATTATGATATATAAAAAAGAGGGCTAAAAAAATCGGGATATAATTATTTCCAGTTATATCACCACTCGTCTGGGCAAAAAGAAAATAAAGAACTAATACAAAAAATACCCAATTCTTTCTTTTTGAAATAGACCTATAGAAACCATAAATTAGAGGTAAAAAATATAATATTAATCCTGCTAATCCTAATTCGTATAAGATTTCAATAAAAATATTATGAGGATACCATCGTATATCATAACTAAATGAAACAATCTGACTTGTAGAACCAACTCCATTACCCAGAAAATAATTACCTCTACTGAAAAAATCTTTTAATGTAACATAATAATTCGCTAATCTGATTCCAACAGTTCTACTTTTTAAGCCAAACCTTCTGCCAATAGCTTCTGCATTGAATATTGCAAAAAAAATGACTGTTAATACAACGATTATACCTACAAAAGAAAGCAAACCTGGCATTATTTTTTTTGTATCCTTATCCTTGTAAGCCAATGAAATGGCATAAATCATTGCCATAGGTAAAGTAAAAAAAATGACAATTTTTGAACCAGTTAAAATCATCGAAAAAAGTATAAATATGAGTAAAAAAAATTTTAATATTTTTCTTTTTGGCACTACATCTTTCGAGAATAAAATCAAAAAACCTATACTCATGAATCTGGCAATCCAATTCGGATTTGCACTACCCATTGACAATCTGGCAAAGAAATTACCTTCCAGAATTAAATTCCTTTGTGGAATAAAAATTATTAAAATCCAAATACCAAAAAGAATTGTGGTATTAAAAATAAAATATTTTATAAATTTTAGTTCCCCTTCTTTTATATTATTTATCAATAGTATTATTATCGTTGGTACATATATTTGAGCTAATGAAAGTATAATTTTTGAGTTGAAATATTTATATCCTGCTGCTGGAGAAATCAAATAGCCATTTATTATATAAAAAATTTGAAACAAGGTAAATAATAATATCAGATTAACAGTTTCCTTATTGAAATGAATATTTACTTTATTATATATTAATAGAAAAAAAACATAACTATATAATAAATATACAATTGCTATTTTCCCATGAGGAAGCCCAAAAGCAGAGAGAATAAAAGTAAAATAGGTGCTCAGTAGGACCATTCCTATATAGTATTGATTTTTTGTACCAATATATAGTATATAAAGAAAATAAATTGAAACTAAGGCAATTAGGATAGTAACCAATTTAGGACCTTAATCTAGAAAATTTATTTATATCTTTGCTTAAGTAAAACAATAACAACAGCAAGGAAAGTAGCAGCAATAAAAGCCAAAACAACCATTAGAGATCTTCGCGGAAAAAATCTTTTATCGGGTCTTCTTGCCTTATCTAAAACTTGTATTGTCTCCGTATCTTTCTGCTCTTCAATTTTAGCTTTCTCGTATTGAGGACCTACAAATTCAAGCAAACTTTGATAATATAATTCATTTCTTTTTAATCTGCCGAACTTCTTCTGTATATCGGGTACTTCATTTAAAGCTACAAACAATTCACTCTTATCGTTATCAATGAAGGTAGATTTGAATTCATCTTTAAGAAACTTTATCTCCATTGCTAGTCTTTTGAGTTTTTCACTATCGGGATTAAGTGTTTGTTCTAGTAAACGGTATTCAAGTTCTTTACTGGTGAGTTTAGCTTTCATCATTGCAGCCTGTTTGATTTCCTCTATTAATTGACCTTCTAAACTAATCAGACCAGTTTTTTTCATGAGCTGAGCAATTTTATTCTCAAAATATCTCAAGCTGTCTTTGATATTCTCTACTCTTGCTTCTAGAAATATTCTGTTATTTTTTGCTTTTTGGGTAGAAAGTTCAATACTTATACTGTCCAAACAATGAATAGCATAATTAGTCATTTCAGCAACTAAATTCTGATTTTTATCTTCAAGAGTAAAAGAAATTTGCATCTCTTCTCCTACTTCAACTTTTATATTCTCCCTCATAGCAACGTAAGTCAACTGTTTGTTTTTCTGCCCATACTTTTCCTGGAAATTGTATTTTGTATCCAGGGCTTCCAAAATTGATCTGCTTTTTAGTATTGCCACTATTTTCATCTGGTTTTGGTCACCTCCAAACATACCTGTAAGCCCAAAAGCAGCTAAATCCGAACGCAGACTACTTAAAGTCTTTTGTTCCTTAACCGGTGGTAAAATTACAGTCTTAGCTCTGTACCATTTAGGTAAAATTAGAGTAATTCCGGCTGTGATTATAGAAATGATTGCCACAAATATTACAATAAATTTCCTATGGTTCCAGATAATGTCCCAATAATCTTTTAATGTTAATTCTTTAACTTGCATATTTCCTCACAAATTATTTTATATTCTGAATAACAATTAATACCGTAGCCACTTCACCCAAGGCAGCCAATACATCTTTTGCAATCTGCCAATAATCATATTCAGGTTTTTCCGGAACAAATATCATATCGCCAATCTCTATCTTAGTTTCTTCATCAGGCTCCAGCCACTCACGCGTATTTGCCTTTATTACCCTGATCTTACCTTTACGAGCACGCCAGGCAAAACCACCAGCTTCTTCTAAATAATATTTATAGTTTCTGCCTTCAACATAAGTAACTAAACCCGGATTTTTTACACTTCCACTAACATAAACAGTTTTACTTTTATCGGGAAAATAAATATAATCTCTGTTTTTCAGTAAAACATTGTACTCAAAAGCTATATCAGCCATTAGATGTTCAAAATCTATGGCAAATTTCCCTCTCATCTCTCTTGATTTCGTTTTAAAATATTCATACTCCATATCCGTCATTTCTTCAACTGGAACCTTTTTCAACCTCTCGAATTCAGGATCAATAATATCCTCCCCTCTTCTTCTTTGCAGGTAGGCATTATCCAGATCGGCAAATTTTGTGGGTCCTCCCGCAGCATTAATAATATCCATCAATCTGGTCTCACCTTCCTTGATGGCATAATAACCGGGGAACTTTACTTCACCTCGAATATCTACTCCTTTTTTCCTGTGGAATTCCGGTATAGAACGAATATAGATTCTATCATCATCTTCAAGTAATATATTATCAGGACTTTTGGGATTATTAAGGACACTGCTTAATTTAATATCTATTGTTCTGGTAGAATCATGTTCTCCCGTAAATCTCACGATCTCTGCTTCATTTAAATATGCTCGCGGTATCACACCCATACTAAGTTCAATGATATCTAAAAGTCTGTCCCCGGAAATTAATTCATAAGTTCCATCAATATTAACCGCTCCGCTAATAGTAACTGTTTCTTCAACCGGATGAACTACTACTATATCACCATCCTCCAAATATGGATTATTGCTCTCGTCACCAAGGCGGAAAAATTTTAATAAATCCAGATGAATAATTTTATCATCTCTTTTCAATTCAATATTTCTACTGCTAGGTATCAAACGGGATGACTCTGTAAAACTTTTGTTGAATACCTGTGAAATTCTGGTGCCCGGTAACACCTCATATGTATCGGGTTTATCAACATGTCCTACAACAGAAACTTGATATAAAATTTCATTTTGTTGATATTTTCTCTGTGTAGCTGAACTGCCAAAATTTTCTTGAGCAAAAAGATAATTTATGCTCAGTAAAAACAGTAATACAATTGGCATCCATTTTATTTGTTTTTTCATGTTACCTCACTTGTCAAATTTTAATCTAAAAATTTACCTTTTTTAATACCTTTATCCACACAACTACTGCCCAAATGATAGGGCAAATATTGATAGGAAGGCATGTCCATAATTAGCAGATCTGCTTCTTTACCTGCTTCAATAGAACCAACTCTATCATCAATTTCTAGTGAGTAAGCAGCATTTAAAGTGGAAGCTACAATAGCTTCAGCTGGGAGCATGTTCATTTGTAAACAGGCAAGAGAAATAACGGTTTGCATTGAATCACAATTACAAGAGCCAGGATTGAAATCTGTTGCTAAAGCAACGGGAAGTCCTGCTTCTATCATTTTACGGGCTGGAGCATATTTTTCCAATCCCAAACTAAATGTTGTACCAGGAAGTAAAATAGGAATTACATTATTCTTTTTCATCTGCTTGATACCTTTGTCTGATGCAGCTACCAGATGGTCTGCAGAAACAGCTCCTAGTTCCGCTGCTAATTCTGCTCCCCCTATTGGCTCTAATTCATCCGCGTGCATGCGAATCTTAAAACCCAGCTTCTTTGCGTGCCTTAGTATGAGTCTTGACTCTTCGATATCAAAAACATGCTCTTCGCAAAAAATATCACAGTAATCTGCCAAATGTTTTTCAGCTACTTTGGGAAGCATTTTATTTACTAAAATTTCTATATATTTTTCATGATTATCTTTATATTCTTCCGGGTATTCATGAGCTCCCAAAAAAGTGGAAATGACATTCATAGGAGTCTTTTCATTCAATTCCTTAATTACTTCCAACATCTTTATTTCCGACTCGAGGGAGAGACCATAGCCACTCTTTGCTTCTATTGTGGTTGTACCTTGAGCCAGCATCTTAGAGATTCTTTTTTGCGAAAGTTCGAATAATTCTTCCTTTGTTGCTTTGCGAACATCATTGATACTGGACCTGATCCCACCTCCTGTTTGTGAAATTTCTTTATACGATTTTCCCTGCAGCCTTTGCTCCAGTTCATTCTCTCTGGTATTTACAAACACAGGATGTGTATGAGGGTCGACAAAGCCTGGCATAACAACTTTACCTGAGGCGTCAATTGTTTTATCAGGATCA
Source organism: Cloacimonetes bacterium TCS60 (assembly GCA_001577135.1). Taxonomy (GTDB): domain Bacteria; phylum Cloacimonadota; class Cloacimonadia; order JGIOTU-2; family JGIOTU-2; genus TCS60. Next base: position 16,881 of record LSCK01000029.1, read on the forward strand.
TAAAGCTCAATCAGATCGTCAGTTACCCCCACATCAATGATTTTACCAGAATCTACAGCAACAGCTCCCTTTTCAATAATCCCCAACTCCTGCATCTCTTTGCCCGTTTTAGGATGAGCAGAAGCAATCGTCAATAGCTCCTTTGCATTTTTAATCAAAAGATCAACTTTTCTCATACAATTCCTTTTCTTCTAAGAGGCATATTGCAAAAACTTTAATCCCCTTACCTTCTCCCACAAATCCCATACCTTCTTCTTTAGTAGCTTTAATAGAAATTAGTCTATCCTTTATTTTTAATTTTCCTGCTATCTTTTCTTTCATTTCGGGGATATAATTTTTCAATTTGGGTTTTTCCAAAACTATCGTTGTATCAATATTTTTTATCTCAAGTGAGTTTTCCGAAAGCAATTCTTTCGTATTTTCTAGTAAAATCAAACTGGAAATATCCTTATATTCGTTAGCCGAGTCAGGGAAGTGTGACCCTATATCTCCCAAACCAGCAGCACCAAGTAATGCATCAATAATAGCATGGACGAGCGCATCAGCATCAGAATGACCTTGGAGACCTTTGGAAAAAGGAATTGTGACTCCACCCAATACAAGTTTTTCCCCAACCTTTAAAGGGTGTACGTCATAACCAAATCCTATTTTCATTTAATAATCCTGTTTTTAATTATTGTTGGTATGTAATAATTTTTGTAGGGAATTCTTGTCCAGATTCTCAATACTTGAATGGATATTTTTTTTCAGAGCTATTTCAATTGGGGCAGTTCTCTTAAAAATTTTTTGGCTGCTATAAAGATTTACTTGATCCGTATCTGGTTTGAGAGGAATGTCTAATAAAATTTTAATTTTTTCATTATTAAGTTCAATCTCGGCCAGGTAAACTCCACTCTTTGGTAGCAATTTCCGGGATGTATGCTTTGCAAATACAGATTTGTAAGAGTTACATTTTTTGCTTTTTATTGATTTACCAGTAGTTCCCAATATTTGATAATCCCTACCGAGCATTTTATTGACGAATTCAACATTTCCCTCGCCTAAATAGTCTCTAATTTTTGTACTAGAGACGATTTGCTGATCAAGCAAAACCTCATTTATCATATCCACTTTAAAACCATATTTTGTTTGCAGTTTTTTCAGGAGATGGTAGTCTCCTCTTCTGTTTTTACCAAAATGCCAATCATAACCCAGAATTATTTCAACTGCATGTAATTTGTCCACAAAGCAATCTTGCACAAAGTTTTCCGGGTCCATTCCTGCCATTTTCCTGTCAAAATCTAACTCGACAACATAATCGATTCCTAATTTTTTAAGAAATTCTTCTTTTTTTTGTGGTTCAGAAAGTAAGTAAGGAAAATGTTCCTGGCGTAAAATTTCTAAAGGATGAGGATGATATGTAACAACTAGTGAATCTCCGTTTATTTTCTGGGCTCGCTCCACCATCTTTTGCATAATTCTTTGGTGTCCCAGGTGAACGCCATCAAATGTGCCAACTGTAACAATGGGATTTTTCAGTTTACCTTTTAATTTCAATATGCTTTCCATTGCTCGAATTACCTGGAAAAATTAAGATAAGTCAGTTAAGATCAAATCTAGTAATTTTTTTTGTAAAGCAGAAATATCCATTTCAGTCCTAAAACCGGCAGCTAATTTGTGTCCCCCTCCACCAAATTTTTTTGCAACTTTTTGTACATTGAATTTCTTTGATCTCAAAGAGACGCGACAGCTATTTTTCTTTAATTCCCGAATATAAACTACTATTTCCCTAAAGCCGTCAGGTCTAACTTCTTTAGTGAATCCACTAGCATCTTCCATAGTTGCATTTGCCCTTTTTAGCATTTTTTGGGTTGTTTTGTAAATTACAATCTTCCCTTGGGCGTACTCTTGCAAGGAAGATAGTGTTTCACCCAATAACCGCAATTTTTTATTTGGTTTGTCCTGGAAGATGTGCTTGTATGGAATCGTATTATCGATTCCTCTATCCACCAATTTACCGGCAATGCAATAAGTGGCTTCACTCACATTAGAATTAGCAAAGCTATTCGTATCAAATATGATCCCCGTGTATAAGGCTTGAGACATTTTTAGTAGCAGTTTATGGGGGAGTTCATTGAATTTATTTTCCATAAGCAAATAGACAATTTCACAAACGGAAGAAGCAGCATGGTCAATTATACGGATTGAATTATTTATGAGCTGAGGGTCACGATGGTGGTCAATAACTATAATTTTTTCGAAATCGTCAATATAGGAGGAGAAAAGTTTGTTGATTCTATTTAACTCATTGCAATCTAGAATTATAAGAACGCTATTATCTACATAAGCTTGATCAAGTTTAGTATGAACCGGCAGTTCCAAAAAATTGTATTTAGTTTCGGGTAAATCATCATTAATTATGTTAACATCTTTATTTAAAAATTTAAGGTAATGATAAAGGGCTGCTTCTGCACCCAGGCCATCGCCATCCGGATTAATGTGGGTGGTAATGATAAATTTATCATAATCTTGAATGATTTGAAAAAATTTTGTCCTGCTTTTATTGATATTATTCATTTCTGTCCCGTTCAGATTCAATTACTTTCTCCAGGTGAGCAGCATCTCGCTCGGTTGTATCATATATAAAGTCCAGTTGTGGAGTCTGCCGCAGATCTAGTTGACGAGCAAGCTTGAGGCGAATATAGGGCCTAGCACTTTTAAATCCTGCCATGACCTTTCCTTTATATTTATCATTTAAAATTGAAAAAAACACCTTAGCATGCTGTAGATTGGGAGTTACCTGTACTTCTTCGATTGCAACATTGACCAACCTTTTATCGCGTATATCATAGGTCAAAATTTCTGAGATAGTTTTTTTTATTTCACTATTCAGTCTTCTCATTCGGTAATTAGACATTAGAAGTAATCCTCAATTTTTGTTATTTCAAGTTCATAGAATTTTTTGTTGATGAATTTTTGTATTGCTGATAATCGTTTATCCATATTTGCTCTATCTGTGCTCACCAGTGAAATTGCAATAGTAGAGTTTTTCCATACATCATGGTGATCTACTTCTGCTACTGAAATATTGAAATTATTTATTAATTTTCTTTTAAGGGCTGTAATGAGGCTTCTTTTATTTTTTAAAGATTGAGCCGTGGGGATATAAATATGGTACAATTTGCAGCTGAGAAACATATCTTATTCAAGTTTTTTCTTCTCTTCAATTTCTCTATAGGCTTCGATAACATCACCCTCTTCAATATTGTTATAATTTTCTATAGAAATTCCACACTCTTTTCCTTCTTCCACAACTTTAGCATCATTTTGAAATCTTTTGAGAGTGTCAATTTTGCCTTCGTAAACTTTTATGTCATCGCGATAAAGCCTGAGCAGAGAATCATTTGTTATCTTTCCTTCTTCAATATAGCAACCGGCAATGGTACCGACCCTGGAGATCTTGAATATTTCCTTGACCTGAGCAGTACCTAATTTCTTTTCTTTGATGATTGGGGAAAGCATACCTTCGATGGATTTTTTAATATCTTCAATTACTTTAAAGATTATGCCATAAGTTCTTATCTCAACTCCTACTAAATCTGCCGCTTTCTTAGCTTCTACATTTGAGCGTACATGAAAACCAATTATTATTGAGTCAGAAGCGGCAGCCAGGTCAACATCGGCTTCAACTATACCGCCAACTGCTTTTCGAACAATATTAATTGCTACTTCATCAGATTCGATATTCTGAAGAGCATCAGCAATAGCTTCCATTGAACCATCTGTATCAGCTTTTATGATAATATTAAGATTAGTTAATTCGCTTTCACTAATTTTATCAAAGAGGTTGTCCAGAGTCACACCTTTTCCACTAGCTAATTGTCGTTTTCTGATTTCAGCGTTTCTCTTTTTGCTTAATTCTTTGGCTGTTTTCTCATCCTTCACAGCATTCAGTCTATCGCCAGCTAAAGGAACTCCATTCAAACCAAGGACCTGAGCAACATCAGAAGGACCACATTTTTCTAGTTCATTATTTCTTTCATCGAGCATAAGTCTTATACTACCGTATTCTGCACCACAAATTATTGCATCGCCTTTTTCCAGGTATCCATTTCTAAGGAGAATAGTAGCAACAGGACCCAATCCTTCATCTAGTTTTGCTTCAATAACACTACCATTAGCTTTTATTTCCACGCCTGCAACCAGCTCTTCCAGTTCACCGGTTAGGGTAATTAATTCCAGGAGTTTATCAATATTTTCACCCGTTTTGGCTGAGCATTCTACGTATTCTACCTCTCCGCCCCAGCCCTGGAGATGAATACCTTTTTCGCCGAGTTCACGTTTAACTTTCTCTGAATCGGCAGTAGGTAAGTCTATTTTATTTATGGCAAAAATCATGGGAATACCAGCAGCATTTGCATGATCTATTGCTTCAACGGTTTGTGGCATCACGCCATCATCAGCTGCAATTACAATTACGGCAATATCAGTAATATTAGCACCTCTTGCTCTCATTGCGGTAAAAGCCTGGTGTCCAGGTGTATCTACGAATGTAATTTCTTTTCCTTCGAAATTAACTTGATAAGCACCAATATGTTGGGTAATTCCACCTTCTTCACCAGCGACTTTATTGCTTTCGCGGATATAATCTAAAATTGAAGTTTTGCCATGATCTACATGACCCATAACTGCGACAACTGGAGCTCTTGTAATTGTTTTCCCTTCAATCTTTTCCGGTATATGTTGTTCTAATTCATCAGTACCGATCTCATCCTTAAATGCAACTTCAAAATTCATTTCATCGCAGATCATAATCAATGAATCTTTATCCAAACGTTGATTAACAGTAATCATCTTACCCAGTTCCATGAACTTGGCCACAATTTTAGTAGAATCAATATCCATCATTTTGCCCAGCTCATTAGCAGAGATCTCTCCTCGAACAACAATTTTTTTCTTTTCTTGCTCCTTTGTTTCCTTCTTTTTCTTGTTATATTTCTTCTTCTGTTTCGATTTGGAAAGAGTAGCTTTTATTCTATTTTTTGCTTTTTCCTGACTAAAAAATTTCTTTTGTTGTTCTTCTCTTCTCTTTTCTTTTCTTGTTTTATAAGACGGCTTCTCTTTTTTCTTAGTTTTTCCTGTTTTCTTTTCGGCTTTTACTTTACCAGTTTTGGGTTTGGCAGGCTTTGTTTCAGTTGTTTTCTTCTTGGATTTGGATTTAGCTTTCTTCTCTTTCTTCTTTTTGGCGCGTTTCTTCTTTTCTAACTTTTTCTTTTGCTGCTTTTTCCTATATTCCTTGAGCTTTTTTTGTCTCT
>LSCK01000003.1 GCA_001577135.1 Cloacimonetes bacterium TCS60
TCTACTTCACTAATAAAGTTGTAATCTTCACCATCAGTTTCGGTTTTTCTCGGTTTTCTGGTACAATAAGAAATAGAATACACAATGTCGCTTCTACGAGCTAAAATTTTGTCACAAACCGTACTTTTGCCACCACCTGAAGGTGAGGATATGATAATTGGAAAATAATTTCTTTGAGCCATAATTTTTGTTCAGAAATTTGAAATTGTAATATATTGTCAAATTTTTTGGAAGTTGAATTGAAACTATTTTACAAAATATAATTACTGGTTTACTCTATTTAAATATTTTCTTTTTACTTTTTGAATTTTTTTTTGCCTCGAAGCGTAAACCTATCCCAGGACGGGTCACTCCTTAGTTGTAAAAACCATTGCCAAATATTATTTGTGAAAAGATAAATACGAGGAGAGAAATGAGTAGACTGGCAATAGCCGCTGAGAAGCAACCCTTAATTTCAACTTGTCTAAAAAATATGGAGGTTATCATCAACATAAACCCATTTATAAAGATCAAGAATATACCAAAAGTTATAATTGTTATAGGGAGACTGATAAAAACAAATATTGGTTTTAGGATGGTGTTTACTATACCCAGTACAATAGAAAAAAACATCGCAGTTACAAAATCTTTTACATAGATAAGCCCGGTTAAACGACTGATAATCAATATAGCCAGACTATAAATAAGTAATTGGATGAGATAAGAGACTATTATTTCACTCTCCAGTTTGGCTATTTTCTTGTGATAATTTTTCAGTACTATTAATTCTCTTTAAAATAGAATTTATCTCCTCTTTTTCCTTCTCAGCTGTTTTTTCTTCAATGGTATGTTCTATTGGTTGTTGCGAGATATCTTCCTGTGGGATACCTGTAGCCACAACTGCTACGTGGATAACATCCTTCATATCTTTTTCCAGGCGCAGACCATGGATAATATTAGCATTTTCATCTGCTTTTTCGTAGATAATCTTCATAATTTTCTCGTATTCGGAGACGCTGAGATCATAGCCAACTGAAATGTTTACCAAAATAGCTTTTGAATTTTCAAGAGCTATTGAATACATGAGGGGATGAGCAACAGCTGTATTAACGGCTTTTATAGCTCTATCCTCGCCTTTACCCTTACCCAGTCCAATCAAGGCATAACCCATTTCAGACATAACGTTTTTTACATCAGAGAGGTCAACATTCATGTAGCCTTCTTTTGAAATAATATCAGTAAGGGTTTTGGCTGCATTATATTGGACAAAATCTGCCTTTTTAAAAGCTTCAAAGGCATTTATATCATTATAGAACTTTTTTATTTTATCATTTTGGATTACAATAAGCGCATTTGTATTTTGTTGCAATTCCTCAATTCCTTCATCAGCACTTTGCTTTCGGATAGGTCCCTCGAAATCAAAAGGGTAAGTAACGATGGCTACTGATAAAACATCTGATTCTCGAGCAGCCTTGGCAAATATGGGAAGGGCACCTGTACCGGTTCCACCACCCATACCTCCGGTAAGAATTACTACATCTGTATTTTTTACTGATTTTTCCACACTTTCATAATCAACTTCGGCTGATTTTCTACCTATTTCAGGATCACCTCCTGCACCCAGGCCATGTACAAGTTCATCTCCTATTTGCAATCTATTCTCTGTTGCGCAGGAGCGTAGATCTTGCAAGTCAGTATTCACTGCAAGAAACTTAACACCTTCCAGTTCATTTTCGATCATGGTATTAATAACGTTATTCCCGGCGCCACCAATTCCAATAACCTTTATTCTGGATAAATCTTCATTATTTTTACTAAATTCTAAAGCCATAGAAACTCCTATTATGTAAAGCTTGTATCTTCAAACCATTTTTTTATACGCTCTTTTAATCTTTGTATGTATGTTTGTTTACCTTTTGCTGCTAAGGGATTCTTATCAAAATATTTTTTTCCCCATTTTAGCAAACCTACTGCAGTGGCATATTTAGGATTGGAAAGCATTTCTGTATCACCATAAATATTGTCAAAACTGGGATAACCTGTTTTAGTGGGAATCCCATCAAATACTTTTTCAAAGAGCTGGTTAGTGCTTCGTAAGTTAGCAGCACCACCGGAAACAGATATTCCAGCTGTAGTTAGTTTTAGATATCTACTTTTATCAATCTCTTTTTTGACTAAAGAGACAATTTCTGATATACGGGGATTAATAATTTCTGAAATGAATTTTTGATGTCTTTTGGTAGCTGGGTGTCCACCAATACCGGGAATCTCAATTACTCTATCTTTATCAGCGTATCCCGGAATAGCAAAGCCATATTCCAATTTGATTTTTTCAGCTTCCCGCAAGGGTGTACGCAAGCCCACTGAAAGATCCTTGGTAATATTTTCTCCTCCGAAGGGAATTATGCTGCTAAATCGTATGCTGTTTTTATAATAAATAGAGATATCGGTAGTCCCACCGCCAATATCAACCAGGATTGCTCCTAATTCCTTTTCATCATCGTTAAGCACAGCCAGGGCAGATGCAATAGGTTGTAGAACAATATCTTTCACATCCATCCCGATTTGTTGAAGGCTCTTGTAAATGCTATTCAAATTTCCCATATCCGCTGTGACAATATGTACTTGAGCCTCTAATCTGTTACCTGTCATACCGATTGGATCTATTACCTCTTCCACTTTATCAACTTTAAAAAACTGAGGTTCAATATGTATTATTTTACGATTTTGGGCAATATTAGTATTCTTAACCGCATCCTCTTTTACTTTGTCTATCTCATAGCTAGTAACTTCGTATTCATTAACTTCGTTAGTGTATTTACTTTCACTAACTATATTTGCCATACCTTTGCTAACAAAACTTCTTATCAATTCACCTGCAACGCCTACATAAATATTTTCGGCATATATATTTGCTTTTTCCTCAGCCTTTTTGATTGCAAGGTCTGTGGATTTGGAAGCAGCTCTAATATTTTTTATCATACCCTTAGCAAGACCATCGGATTTGTTTTCTCCTACACCTACAATTTTTATCTTGCCATCTGGACTTAATTTTGCAATTATGCAACAAATTTTAGTCGTGCCGATATCTAGGGCTGTTATAACTTTTTCTTTTGCCATATTATCTCAAAATAATTAATTCGTTTTTCAAATCAGAAAATCTTAAATCGATCTCAGAGAATGAGTTAATACTGAAATTAGAATAGGCAAAATTTAGCTTCTCCACTCTACTCTGGAAACTATCTTTGCCCACAATAAATTTTATACCACGCTTCATCTCAGTCAGAGCAACACCATTCTCCGAATAATAGAATTCTTGGATATCTCTTAATAAATCTGGATATTCCGTTTCAATAATTTTATATACTTCAATTATTTGATTGAGGGAACTATTCTCAATTTTCGCTCCCAATGTCAAATTTTGTAAATTTAACTTAGTGATCACAGGAAAAGAAAATTCTTCGGGATTGTTTTTTTCTTCCAAAATTTTGCCGTTTTCATCAATGAGCAAATAACGATTTGCACTCTCCTTTACATAGGCAATCGGTTTGCATTCATCAATGACCAATCGGATTTTATCAGGGAATATACGTTGGATATTAAGAGAATTTATGCCTGGAAAGTTTTGAGCAATTTCCTTTATCTCTGCATCCTGGATAGCAAAAATATTTTCACCAAGGTAAGTTTCTAATTCAAATTTCAATCTATTAGCATTAATATAATCCGCTCCTGCAACTTCAACATTGTCTAATTTTGCTATCTCCAACTTCAACAAACCATATTTTAGAGCATGGGCTAATGAAAATGATGATATTACGAAAAAAAGCAAAATGAAAAACCATGGTAAAATTTTTGCCCTCTTTCTTCTGTTATATTTTGTCTTACGTCTATTTGACATAGGAAAAATCCCCCCATAATTTCACTTCCGGTTGAAGATGAATATCAAATTTTTCCTTTGCCTTTTTCTGTGCAAGTTTTATTAATTTGTACACATCAGCAGAAGTTGCATCACCTTTGTTTATGATAAAATTTGCGTGGTCTTCGGCAATAGTAGCTGCACCGACAGAAGCACCTTTTAATCCACATTGATCCAGGATTCTTCCGGCATAATAATCGGAACCATTTTTGAAAACCGAACCAAAAGTAGGATAATTATTAAGGTGAAGTGTGGTTCTTCTTTTTAAAAACTGATCACATCTCTTTGTGGTTTTTTCAGAATCTGATTTGTCATAAGTTAAACGAGCAGAAGTGAAGAAGTAATCGCTCATATTTAATTCTATATTTCTGTAATCAAATTTTAGTTGGGATTTCTGTAAATTTTGCATCTTACCCTGTGCATCGAGCACATTAACATCAAATAAAAAATCAGCAATTGTTGAACCAAAGGCACCAGCATTCATTGCGATCAAGCCGCCGACTGTACCCGGGATTCCACTGAGGAATTCCAAACCACCGACACCATTTTTCTTACAAAAATTTAGGAATTTATCATTACTAAAATTTGTGCTAACATGAATATAGTTGGATCCTACATTAATTTTTCGAGGTAAGTTCTCGGGACTAATAACAAAGCCCCTAACTCCCCTATCAGAAATTAGCAGATTAGAGCCATTGCCAATTATTTTATATGGTATTTTATTACTGCATAAAAATTGAAAAAGCTTTTTTAAAGATGGTAAATCTTTCGGCGAGAAGTAATAATCAGCATTTCCACCTGTTTTTATAGTGGTATGATAACTTAAGTCATAGTTCTGTTCAACTTCAAGGCTTTCTGCTTTTAAAAAACTTTCAATATTCTCTTTGTTCGGCATTTTTTAAATGGATTTGTTTGTACTTTTTTTTAATATTTGAATAAATTTCTCTCCTGCTTGAAATATGTCTCCTGCTCCCATAGTAATGACAAGATCTCCACTCTTGATAACTTCCATGAGATAAGAAGGTATATCTTCTTTATCTTCGATAAATTCTACATTTTTATGTCCTTTATCCTGTAGGCTGTCATAAATTAATTTGCCGGAAACACCTTCTATAGGTTTTTCCCGAGCAGGATAGACATCATTGATTATTACCAAATCTGATTCAGATAAAGAGTCAGCAAATTCATTAAAGAACAGTTTAGTTCTACTATAAAGGTGAGGTTGAAAAATAGTCACCACTCTTCTGGCAGAACCCTTTCGAATAGCATCAAGGGTAGCTTTCACTTCCGAAGGATGGTGAGCATAGTCATCATAGACCAAAATGTCATTTATAAAAGCTTTTTTTTCGAAACGTCTGTAAACGCCGTTAAATTTAAGCAACCCGTTACGGATGTCGATGAAGGGTATATCGAGTTCCAGAGCGATTGCTGCAGCTAAAAGGGAGTTTTTGATATTATGAATACCGGGCAGTTGTAATTCTATTGTTCCCAGCTTTTCTCCTTTAGAAATAAGGTCATATTCTGCAGTAAAATTGGCAAATTTAATATTTTCTGCTCTGATATCTGCCTCAGAGTCAATTCCATAAGTACAATAACGTCTAGTAAATTTACTTATAATTTTTTTCACTTTGGGGTCGTCCATACAGGCAACGATTAACCCAAAGAATGGAACGGAATTTGCAAATTGCAGGAATGCAGCTTCCAATTCTTCTGTGTTTTTGTAACAATCTACATGTTCCTCTTCAATATTGGTAATCCCTGAAATAATAGGTGATAAACTAAGAAATGATCTGTCAAATTCATCTGCTTCCACAACAATATAATCAGAATCTCCCAGGAGAGAATTAGAATCAAAATTTTTAACTATACCTCCAATTATAAAAGTTGGTTTGAGTTTTGCTTCTCGCAAAATCATCCCCGTCATAGAGGTGCTGGTGGTTTTGCCATGAGTGCCAGCAATACCAATACCAAATTTCATGCGCATTAATTCTGCTAACATTTCTGCTCTACGGATAACGGGAATCTTCTTTTCCTGAGCTTCTACAACTTCTACGTTATCATCGGTAATAGCAGAAGATTTAACTATAACATCCACCTCATCCGTAATATGTCTAGCATTATGTTTATAAGTAATTTTCGCACCCAATTTTTCCAATCTACGGGTAATATCAGTTTTGCGAATATCTGAACCGGTAATTTGGAAGCCATAATTAATCAACAATTCAGCAATACCGCTCATACCCGCTCCACCAATACCAACAAAATGCATTTTTTTTGTTTTTCCTAATATCATCTCTGTTCCATTCTCTTTTTTATTTCATCCACGATTATTTCCGAGGAGTTTCCAACTGAAAAATCTTTAATGTTTTGGCATAATTTTTCACGTTTGGGTGTGGAAGCAAGTAATTCGATTATTTTTTCTCTAAAAATAGAGGTGTCCAGATTCTTTTCTTCCATTACAATTGCTGCGTTTTTATTTTTTAGTTGCAAAGCATTTAGTTTTTGGTGCTGCCCTGCCGCATATGGGAATGGGATAATAATTGCAGGTAGAGAGAAGTAAGCAATTTCAGAAATGGAAATAGCCCCAGCTCTACACACCACCAGGTCTGAAGCTGAATAAACATATGACATTTTATGGAAAAACGGCTTTATCAAAACTAACTTTTTCTGACCGAACTTTTTATTAATTTCCTCATAATCCCTCTCCCCTGTCTGCCAGATAATCTGAATTTTATTTAAGAGCAAGTCTTCTAATATTGCAGATATAAATCCATTAATGGGAGATGAGCCCTGGCTTCCGCCATAGATAAAAAGTGTTTTTTTATTCTTGATAGAAAAATATGCAAGTGCTTCTCTTTTTTTCACGATTTCGAATTTTCTGATGGGATTACCACTGAAAATCAATTTTTCATTGACAAAATCTAAATACTCTTTTGCTTTTTCATAACCTAAAAATATTCTTGTACTGATTTTCGCTGTCTTTCTCGTTACTAAACCAGGATAACTATTTTGTTCTTGTAAAAATATAGGTAATCCTAAATATTTGGCAGAAAGGATGACAATGCCTGAGGCAAATCCACCGCACCCTATAACAAAATCACAATTATATTTATTCAGGATTTTACCTGCCTGCAAAAAGCTTTTTAGAACAAAATAGGGTAAGAGTAAGTTTTTTAAAGTAAGATATCTATGAAATCTTCTCACACTGATAGTTTCAAGTTTATAATTATATTTTGATAAAATTTCACGTTCAATTCCAACCCGGGACCCGACAAAAATTATATTGATTTCGCCAAATTGTCTTCTCAGCTCATCTGCTATCGATATTGCCGGGAAAATATGTCCACCTGATCCACCAGTTGCAATTGCTACATTAAGCATAACTAAAACCTTCGTTTTGGATTTTTACTAGTTCAGCATCAGAAAGATTAACAACAATTGCTATCGATATAACATCGATAAAAAGAGCAGTTCCGCCATAACTTATGAAGGGCAAACTAACACCTGTTGAGGGAATAAGGCTTGTAACAACTGCAAGATTGATAATTATATTATAGGCGAGATTAAAGGCAATTGCTGCAATTAAAAAAGAAGAGAAAAGGTCACTATTTCGGATGGCAAGGGAAAAAATCAATAAGACCAAACTCAGGTATAGAAAAATTATTACGGAACATCCAACAAATCCATATTCCTCTCCTATAATTGAAAAAATATAGTCAGTTTTTGCAAAAGGGAGATAAAACAGCTTGGCTCTATCATTAAAACTACCCTTCCCGGTCCATTTACCCTGGGATAGTGCTATGAGCGATTGCTTTGGTTGCCAAAATTTTTCTTCATACTCGGGAGAGATTTCTTCCCGGGAGATAAATTTTTGAAAAGCAAAAAATCTTTCCTTTCTATATTGAGGGCCATAAGTAAAGATGGCGATCAAGAGAATAATAGCGATAAGACCCAAAAGCAAAATTGTCGTTAATTTAATATTTGCTAAAAATATTATTGTAAGAAACATTAAAAATAAAATTGCTGAAGTGCTCAAATCCGGTTCAACAAAGATAAGGCTCATATAGAGTAAACTAATCAATATAACAGGAAAATAGGCTTTCAA
>LSCK01000030.1 GCA_001577135.1 Cloacimonetes bacterium TCS60
GACATAGTAAACATTGCAGATGATGGACTATATACTAAAGGATTTGCCACCAGACCATTTGATGGAGAAGGGTATCCCACCCAGAAAACAGAGCTCATAAAGAACGGTGTTCTGAATTCATTTATCCACAATACAATTACCGCAGAGAAAGCTGGTACAAGTTCAACCGGGAATGCCAGCAGATCTTATAAAGGTTCTGTGAGTGTTTCACCATCCAATTTTATTTTAAATAAAGGTGATAAGTCAAAAGCAGAAATTTACAAGATGGCACCGGGATCCATTGAAATAGTGTCGCTGGCTGGCATGCACAGCGGCTGCAACCCAATCTCAGGTGATTTTTCGCTTTCTGCCGAAGGATTTATTTGTGACAAAGATGGAAGAAAATACCCTATTCACAACTTTACGGTTTCCGGAAATTTCTTTAACATGCTGCAGAAAGTAGTGGCAGTTGGTGACGACCTTGAGCTCAATTCCAATAATTTTGGTGCACCATCAATCCTCATAGAAGAATTAGACATCAGCGGTTAATCCTAAAAATCAGTTGGGCTACGGAATGAAAGTTGGATTTCTACAGTTTTATCCAAAATTGTTTCACGAGAAACAAAATTTAATTGAGATTAAAGGGTTATTAGAGAATGTAGATGCAGACCTCATCGTCTTACCCGAGCTGGCAACTAGTGGTTATATCTTTGCTGATAAAGAGGAATTGCTGGATTATACTGCAGCGGCACGTAAAGGTAGAGTAGCTGATTTCTTTCGTGAACTATCAGATCAAATAGATGCTGCGCTGGTGGTGGGATTTGCTGAAAGAAGAAAAGATAGATTCTATAATTCCCAGATGCTGGTTAATCCTAATGGTAAGATAAATTTATACAGAAAAACACATCTGTTTTACAAAGAGAAAGAGCTGTTTGAGCCGGGCGATACGGGTTTTCATGTTTTTGATTTCCAGGGTGTAAAACTGGGTTTAATGATCTGTTTCGATTGGATATTCCCGGAATCAGCCCGGACACTAGCGCTAGAAGGTGCAGATATCATCTGTCACTCTGCTAATTTAGTTTTACCCTATTGCCAAAAAGCAATGATAACTCGCTCTATAGAAAATCGGGTTTTCACAATTACAGCAAACCGTTTTGGTAAAGAAAAAAATGCCGGAGAAGAATTTAACTTCACAGGTATGAGCCAGGTTACAGATCCAAAAGGTAATGTGCTAATATCTGCAAGTAAATCGGAAAGATGTGTGAAGACAGTTGAAATAGAACCTGCCATTGCGAGAGACAAAAACATAACCGAATTTAATAATATTCAGAATGACAGACGGCCTGCCTACTATAGTAAATAGAACTCGGTTACCTTAAGTTTCAGGCTTGAAGGAAGAATAAAAATGAAAATTTTCAAGAAATTCTGTTCCCAAACAAAATTCTAATTTATATTTTATGAATTATAAACATCTTTTTGGTCCGGTTCCCTCCAGAAGGCTTGGCGTGTCGCTGGGAATAGACCTGGTGCCCTATAAAACTTGCAGTTATGATTGTGTTTATTGTGAGTGCGGTAAAACTACTAATTTAACTACGGAGAGGCAGGAATACGTTCCTACAGAGGAGATTATCGCAGAATTGCAAGAATTCCTCGAGCATAAGCCCGAACTCGATTATATTACTTTCTCCGGTTCAGGTGAACCAACCTTACACACTGGAATTGGCCGAATTGTAGAATATCTTAAATCTAATTTTTCCAAATATAAAATTGCACTTTTGACCAATGGCTCCTTGCTTTTTGATAGAGATTTGCAAAATTCAATTCGGGCAGTAGATTTGATAATGCCCTCCTTTGATGCTTACAGTAATAAGGTTATCCAGAGCATCAACAGACCCGCGCAAAAATTTGATAGAGACAGATATATTGCTGGATTTAAAGAATTCTTCAAAAAATATCAGGGCAGGGTTGAGGTGGAAGTGTTCATAGCAAAAGGTGTAAATGATGACGCAGAAGAGATAAGAAAAATAGATAATTTTTTGTCTGATATCGATGTAGATATGATACAACTTAACACCCTGGACAGACCAGGAACGGATGAATGGGTGCAAGCAGTAAGTAAGGAAGAACTAAAAACGGTAAAGGGATATTTCAAAAATAATCCTGCTGAAATAATAGCAAAATTTAAATCAAGAAAAAAGAGCAAGGCCTACAGCTCTGATATTAAAGCAAAAATCTTAGAAACTATAAGCAGACGACCTTGTACGGCTCAAGACATGGTTGATGTACTGGGCTTACACCTAAACGAGGTTAATAAATATTTAGATGTTCTGGCAAGAGAAGGTAAAATCAGTACGAAGAAGCAAGACCGAGGAATATTTTATTCCAAAAAGAGTTAAATAGGGAGTTGTGTCCGAATGAGTACATATTTCGCCTGGTTTAATTTTTTAATAGCCATTGCCCTCATGTTATATGTCGGTAGAAAAAATTTATGGCTGGGTTTTATTTTAGGTGCCCTTACATTAGGTATTTTCAATTTACCGTTAAGCAGCATAGTTCAAAATTTTGCAAACACATTAACAGAACCTTCAATATTACTGTTAGCAACAGCAGTAGGAACAATTGCCATGATAGGAGGAGTTTTGGAGGAGTCAGGGCTGATGGGTGAACTTTTTAGGCACCTAAGCATGAACCGCAAACTGTTTCTGATATTCGGTCCAGCCCTGTTTGGAATGTTGCCTATGCCAGGTGGTGCGCTTTTATCTGCCCCTTTGATGGAAAGAGCCGGTCAGGATATTCCTCCACGGGAATATGCCAGCATCAATGTCTGGTTTAGGCATACTTTAATTTTAATTTATCCGATGGCTGCCTTACTGGTTGTGACAAAAATAGCTGGGTTAAATCTCTACCTGGCAGCACTTTATCTTTTACCAGGCTTTGCCCTTTTGGCTATTATCGGGTATGTTTTTTTGCTAAGGCACGTTAAAGGCAATCTTCAAAGCAAAGAAAAGTTTAAATTAACAAGGGTAATGACACCCATTGGAATTATTCTGGCCGCACCGGCTATGCATATTATTTTAACCACAGTTGTACCAGGTTTGCAAAATGAAATTGCCCTATTAATAGCGGTGTTAACAAGCATATTCTTTGCCATCTGGATAGGGAAGTTGAAATTAAAAAAGATCGTACCAATTGCCAAAAAGATGCAGCCCTGGAAGTATTTTTTGATCATTATCGGTATGTTCCTTTTTCTTAATATTTTCAAAGCAACTGATATCGATCATATGATTTCTAAAATAGTTTTTTGCAAAACATTTCTTGTGGTAGGTATTGGTTTTGTCATGGGGTTTATTACCGGCAGGACTCAGATGCCATTTGGCATTATTTTACCTATTTATCTGGCTCGCTTTCAGGTGGATACCATTTCCTATTTAACCTTTAGTGTGATGTTCTTCTCCATATTCATGGGATACCTCATTTCTCCGATTCATCCCTGTATATCAGTATCGATGGAATTTTTTGATGTAAACATTAAGACATTCATGAAAACGCTCATTCCGCCCGTGTTTGTTGCCATGCTAGTACCTTTGCTAATTTCGCTGATTTTTCTTTAGACCTCAGAGGGAAATTTATCAAAAGAGATCCCCTTAAACTTCTGTCAGAAAACTATGGCTTTCAGCCCGAAAAAGTAAAAACTGTAGTCAGGGGAAAAAAATATTCTGCTATCATGCTGAAAAATGGGCATATCGGAGTTTGTGCTAACTTATTCCGCAAATTTGATTTTACCAAAAAAGACCTCTTTGATATTGATTTTGATAATATTGTTCACCGCATATTTATAAATGCCTATTTTAATGCTGTATTAAATTATAGAAACAAGAAAATCGGCTCAGGAGATATTTTTGAAGCGATTGATTTTAGCAGGTTTGCAAAAATTGTTATGGTTGGATTGTTCAGACCGATTTTAAACATTATGGAAAGAAAAGGTCTGAAAGTAGTTGTTTTTGATAAAAAACAAACAGATAAAAGACTTAAATCTATGGCTGAAATGAACGAACATCTTGGTTCGGCAGATGCTGTGATCCTAACTGCAACTTCAATATTTAATAAAACATTCCATGATGTAATAAATCGCGCAAAGGAGGAGTGTGAAATTTATCTGCTTGGCCCTTCCTCTATTATGGCACCCGAACTCTTAAATTATCGAAATATTGAGATGATTTTCGGAGCAGTTTTTCCGGCTTATGAAGAGAGGGTTTTAGAGATAATTGAAAATGATGGTGGAACCAGGGGATTTTTGAAGTTGGGGAGAAAGGTGATTATTTCCAGGAGAATGAAAGATTAGTATTTATTTAATAATTTTAATTTCGACTATCTGTCAATTCGTAATAGTAAAGCCTATTTTCATTATCGTTTACCAGATAAATTTTATTCTCTTGTTCAATGAAGTATATTCCTTCAAATTTATCAGCAGGCAAATCGAATTCAAATTTTACACCTTCGGTTTTATTCCACAAAAACAATTTCTCTGATTTATCACTTACTATCCAAAAAGATTTTCGACTTTCATCATAAGATATGCCTGATATATCATCAGAAAAATTCAATTCAATTGATTCTGTGGGTAAAAAATTGGAGTCCAGCTCTATAAAAAGAGAAGGGTTTTTTTCTTTTAAGAGATAAAAATTGTTGTATTGATCAATACAAATACCTTCTAAACCACTATTATCATGCCCCTGAATGATTTGTTCATAACGTTCTAACTCCATACCATTCAAGCTAACTTTTACCAAATTTCGCTGTTCTTCTTCTACAACCCAAAAACAATTGTTTGTCAAATCATAAGCAATACCTTCAAGGTCATTTCCTGTAAATTGAAGAATATCCAATACTTTTCCGCTCAAATCTAGTTGATAAACTTTGTTATCATTATCGCTAACTGTCCATAGAGTTTGTGTATTAGGTTTGTAAGTTAAGCCAGAGGGTTCAGAAACATTTATGTTATATGTATCTATTAGATTTATCCGAAAGTCATTTGACGGTTCAG
>LSCK01000031.1 GCA_001577135.1 Cloacimonetes bacterium TCS60
TGGTGGGTGGTGAATGATTGTCATGAGCAGGTGCAAGCCTGAAGAATTAAAATTATGGCTTATTCAAGTTTTATTTATATATGGTTATTTAGCTGTTTGAATTTCTCAATATTATTAAATTTCTGTTTATCTTTTTGCTTTATTGAAGCTTGCTCTCGTTAAAATCTTGACTTAATTTTGAATATCGAAAAAATAGATAATATTATTTCACAAAAAGGATTTAATTATGCCTAAATTAGAATCGGTTAAAAGAAAAATCATTAAATTTGGTAAACTGCTTTATCAAAAAAATCTTGTAGCTGCCAATAATGGCAACATCAGTAGGCGACTGGATAAGAACAGAATTATGATTACGCCTTCCGGAGTAAGCTTGGGGTTTTTAAAAGAACACGAATTAGTTATCACCGATATAGATGGCAATGTAATGAAAGGCGCGCTAGAACCATCCTCTGAAATTCAAGCCCATCTTACAATTTATCAAAACAGAAATGATGTAAAGAGTGTCTGCCACGCTCATCCAATTTTTGCTACAGTTTTTGCAGTTAGTAAAACTTCCATCAATTCCCCCATCCTAACTGAGGTCGTGATTAATCTGGGAAAGATAGCTGAAGTTGAATACGCTGTTCCCGGTTCCGATGAGTTGTCTCAACAAATACTGGGTCACCTACAGGAGCATGATACATTTTTGTTAGCAAACCACGGTGTTATTACAGTTGGTGATTCATTAACATCAGCCTATCAGAATATGGAAACTGTGGAACATTTTGCTCAGATTCGCTACTATTCTAATCAGTTATCTGACCTTAAAGTTCTGGACAGAGCTCAAATTCAAGATCTTGAGGGATTAAGAAACAAATTTGGAGTCAGAGAAAATTTAAATAAATATGAAAAATAACAGAAAGGTTGACAAAAATTGTTTTAGTAAATATTTTATTTTAATATGAAAAAGAAAAAGATGCATATTGCAAATCACGTAAAGATAGAACAGAAACAGAAACTTACTCCTCAGATGCTCATACAAGCTGAGTTGTTTCAAAAACCAATTATGGAATTAACCCAGACCCTAAAAAAGCAGCTGCTTCTTAATCCATTCTTAGAAGAATGTATAGATTATGCTCAAGAGGAAGATGAAATTCAGGAAGAAGAAGTTGAGGAAGAATCTGAAGAAAAAGATCTTGCTGACAAAATGGAAGAGATAAATGAGATACTAAACGATATAGGAGAGCAGCAAGAAGAAACTTTTTCTTATGAAAAGAAAGATAAATCTCGTCAAAATTTAGATAAATATAGAGGCTACGAGGTTGAGGTTGAGGACTATTGGTATTACTTTAAATCCCAGGCAAATGAGGTTGCTTATACAGAGAATGAAAGAAATTTGGTTACCAACATTCTAAACAGCATAGATGCAAACGGTTTTTTGACCGGAGATTTGGGCGATATGATAGATGACCTGGACGTGTTACCGCAAAGAGCTGGGAAAATACACTCTGATATTATGCACATCTTTCCCAAAGGCATTGGCGCCAGAAGTCTTAGTGAATGTCTGTTAGCTCAGTTAGATCCTATCCAAATCGCCAATAAACTTCTTACTAAAATAATCAAAGAGGATTTAGAGCTCCTGGAGAATAAATATTTTACAAAGATCGAAAAAAAATATGGAATAAGCAGCCAGGAAGTAAGAGAAATAAACGAAATAGTCAAACAACTGGATCCCAAACCACGCACACGTTTATACTCTTCCCAGCCATCCTATATTCAACCAGATATTATCGTAAAAAAAATAGGCGGTGAACTTGTAGTCATTATAAATGAACCCGATATTCCACAAATTAGAATAAATAAAAATTATGCACAAAAGCTGTTAAAACAATCTAAAAATAAACGAGACTCCATAAAATATATAAAAGATAAAATTTCAGCTGCAGAACATTATGTTGAAGCAATATGGCAACGCCACGAATCATTAGAAAAAATTGCTCATGAAATAGTCAATCAGCAACCCAAGTTCTTCCTGGAAGGTGTAAAAGAATTAGAACCGATGACTTATGAAGATATCGCTCTTAAAGTAAAGCGAGACATTAGTACAGTTTCCAGAGTAGTGAAGAGCAAGTTCATGGACACAACTTATGGCATTTTTCCCTTAAAATGGTTTTTTAACAGCAAGATTGGTCTCAACTCTTCCCAAAAAATTAAAAGAGAACTGCTCAATATAATTCACAACGAAGATAAAAGTAAACCCTTAAGCGATCGAAAAATCAAAAAGAAACTAAACGAAAAGGCAATAGAAGTTTCTACAAGAGGTGTTAATAAATATCGTAATCAACTGGGAATACCTTCAAGCCGCTTACGTAAAGAATAAGCAAAAATTAACAATTCTCCCCAAATAATTTATGAATACTGATCTATTTGACAATAAAGATAAAACTGATTTCGAAGTGCCCTTAGCTGAGCGCGTTCGCCCTCAAAGCTTAAAAGAATTTGTGGGACAGAGAAAAATTCTAAAGCGAGATACTGTCTTGCGAAACATTATCGAACAGAACGATCTAACCTCGCTAATATTTTGGGGTCCTCCGGGTACGGGTAAAACCACCCTGGCACGCATTATCGCCCAAAAGACCGATGCTAGATTTGTACCATTTAGTGCTGTTCTATCCAAAATAAACGATGTGCGTAAAGCGATGAAGCAGGCAGAATATAATCTCAAAAAGGACAATATAAAAACTATACTGTTTATCGATGAAATTCACAGATTCAATAAAGCGCAACAGGATGCTTTTTTACCTTTTGTTGAAAAAGGAATAATAATTCTCATTGGAGCGACCACAGAAAATCCTTCTTTTGAAGTAATTTCACCCTTATTATCACGCTGCCGAGTTGTAGTTTTAGAAAAGTTAACCAGGAAGGATATACTAAAGATAGCAACAAATTGTCTTACCAGTCCCAAAAGCCAATTAGAAAAATATAACAATTTGTTTGATGAGAAGTTATTAGATTACATAGCTACTTACGCTGGTGGTGACGCCCGAGTAGCTCTAAATACCATTGAATTGATCGTAAAAGCTTACGGAGAAGAAAAAGAGAGTTTAACAATTGAGCAAATCAAAGAGTTGCTTAGTAAAAGCAATATGTTCTATGATAAGGATCGGGAGGAGCATTACAATACAATTTCTGCTTTACACAAGGCATTAAGAGGCAGTGATCCACAAGCTGGACTTTATTGGTTAGCACGCATGTTGGAAGCTGGCGAGGACCCAATGTATATTGTTAGGCGGTTGGTTCGCTTTGCCTCCGAAGATGTTGGATTGGCCGACCCCCAAGCGCTTGTACAAGCCATATCGGTTAAAGATGCAGTGCACTTTTTGGGGATGCCAGAGGCGAACACAGCTTTATCTCAACTTGTAGTTTATCTAGCAACTGCTCCCAAAAGCAACTCTCTTTACAGCGCTTACAAAAAAGCGGCTCAACATGCAAAAAATACCAGTCATTTACCGATTCCTCTTCATATACGGAATGCTCCTACAGAATTGATGAAAGAACTCAATTATGGGAAGGATTATAAATATGCCCATAGCTTTAAAAACGCTTATATTTATCAAAAATATTTCCCGGATAAAGCATCGAGGAAAGAATATTATTCTCCCTCCAGTTTTGGTTTTGAAAAGGAGATTAAAAAAAGATTAGAGTGGTGGAAAAAACTTAAAAACAAACAAAATAGCGATTCCGGCAATAAGAAAAAAAAATAATTTAAACCTTTTTCCCCGTTTTTCCTCTTAAAGGGTAAAACATAACAAGGAGAAAAAAATGTTAAAATCTATGATTAATCCCGATTCATCGGGGAAAAAAACAATTATATTAACCGTGCTGGCTGTACTGGTCTCTTCCTTAGCTTTTGCTCAGTATGGTGCTCATCCAATGTATGAAAAAATGGAACGTGGTCCCCATAAAATGGGCTTGAAGCGCAATCAAGAACACCATCAGCTGGGAGCACTCAGGAATTTGGATCTAACTGTTGACCAAAAAGACCTTATCCACGAGTATCTAAATGCTTTTGCTAAGAAAAAAATCAATATTACCTCTGATATAAAAGTTCTTGCATTAGAGAAGAGAGAAATGTTGAAAGACCAAAACTTTGACTCAGCTAAAGATAAAGTGAGTGATATCTATAAAAAGAAAGCTGTTTTGGAAAAAGGAAGAATTGATCTTAAAGAGCAAATTTGGAATGTGTTAACGAAAGAGCAGCAAGACCAACTGGTTGACCAGTGTTATTTTATGGATAAATCCGAATTCTCTAAACCCCTACCTCCTCATGGTAAAC
>LSCK01000032.1 GCA_001577135.1 Cloacimonetes bacterium TCS60
TAAGGAAGTATATTGGGCTGTTTGTGAGTTGGTGCAGAACCGTTTAAATAAAGCGAAAAGTGTTTGAACAATAGTTTGAATGATGAAATAAATTATGTTTAGTTATTGAATTAGAAGAAATTTTTAAGGAATTATTATGTTGGGTTTACCTATAAACATTAAAGAGTTAATTAACGGCAAGGTTGTTGAGTGGGAACGGATAGAATTCAAAGAAGGCTGGAATCCGAAAGCAGTTATTCGTACAATGTGTGCTTTTGCAAATGATATAAATAATTGGGGAGGTGGTTATATTATTATTGGAGTTGATCAAAAAGATGGAAAGCCAATTTTACCACCGCAAGGATTACACCAGAACCAATTGGATCCCATACAAAAAGAATTACTTCAACTGTGTAATCGGATAACTCCAAAATATTTTCCAGTTGCTCAACCATACGATTTTGGTGGGAAGCATATATTTGTAATTTGGGTTCCAGGTGGGGATAATCGACCCTATAAAGCACCTGGAAGCTTAGCAAAAACTTCTTCTTATTTTTATTGGGTGCGTAGATTCTCGAATACTGTTAAACCCAAACAAGATGAGGAACAGTTATTATTTAATTTAAGTGCAAAGATTCCTTTTGATGATCGAGTTTGTCACCAAGTTGAGATTGATAAGTTTCATCTAACCTTAATTACTGAATTCTTATCTGAAATAAAAAGCAACTTAGTCATTGATAAAGATACTTCTATAAAAGAGATTAGTTCATCGTTACAAATCGCAAGGGGGCCCGATGAGTATTTTAAACCTCTTAATGTAGGTCTTTTATTTTTTACTACTAATCCGGAAAAGTTTTTTCCTGGTGCTCAGATCGAAGTTGTAAAATTCTTAGATGATGTAGGTGATAATCTTATAGAAAAAATATTTGTAGGGCCTATTCATACGCAAGTTCGTTCAGCTCTAAGATACATTAAGGACTCCATAATAGAAGAGAAGGTTATTAAAATAAAAGATCAAGCAGAAGCGATAAGAGTGCATAATTATCCTTATGAGGCTATAGAAGAGGCTTTAGTTAATGCTGTTTACCATAAAAGTTATGAACATAGAGATCCTGTTGAGGTCAGCATCAGAAAAGATTGTATTGAAATTTTGTCTTATCCTGGGCCGCTTCCTCCGATTGATAACGAAATTTTAAAGCAGGATAGAGTAAGAGCTCGAAGTTACCGAAATAGGAGAATCGGTGATTTTCTGAAAGAACTTAATCTAACTGAGGGTAGAGGTACCGGATTACCTAAGATACGAAAAACACTCAGAGATAATAATTCCCCAGAACCGACATTTGAAACAGATGCGGGTAGAGAATATTTCCTTGTAAGAATACCTATTAATATTGATTTTATTCCAAAATTAACACAAGCAACTGAGCAAGCAACTGAGCAAGTTACTGAGCAAGTTACTGAGCAAGCTACTGAGCAAGCTATTGAACAATTGGGTAGGCATGGTAAAGAAATTCTGGAAATGTGTATGAAACCTCTAAGAAAGAGGGAAATTCTTAAGAATCTAAACCTTGCAAAAGCATATTTAAATTATAAAAATAATATAATGCCATTAGTAAAAACCAAATTATTAAGGAAAACTAAACCTGATGCCCGAACATCACCAAATCAAAAGTACATAATTACAACTTTAGGAAAAGAAGTAATGAAAAAAATCAACAAGGAATAATTTATGCCAGATATAATAGACAATCGGAAAGAGAAATTAGCTGATCATTTAAATCAGATAATGCAATCAAGTGAATCTGCAAGTATGGCAGTTGGTTACTTCTTTCTGAGTGGATTCGAGGCTGTATCAGAAAGGATCTCTAACCTTAAAGAAATTAAGCTTCTTATTGGTAACACATCGAATCGGGAAACAATTGAACAACTAACGGAAGGATACCGAAGACTTGAATTGGTTGCTGACGCGATTGAAGAAGATGAATATGCAAAGAAATCTGTTATTAAAGAAAGAATCATAGCTACAAGTGATAACATAAGATCTTCTATAGAACTTATGGATCAAACAGATGAGAACGAAAAACTGGTCAAACTTCTTATTAAACTGATTAAAACTAAAAAACTTAAGGTTAAGGTTTATACCAAAGGTAGGCTTCATTCTAAAGCATATATTTTTAATTATGGAACCATATACGATGCAAATGGAACCAAGCTGGGAAGGCAAGAAAAAGGAACTGCAATAGTTGGTTCTTCCAATCTTTCATTAGCAGGTCTTACGAATAATACCGAGCTTAATGTCATGGTGCACGGAAATTATAATTTAAGCGCTCTACAAGATTGGTTTGATGATCTATGGGAAGAAGCAGATGAGTTTAATGAATTTTTGATGAATGAGTTAGATTCTTCATGGGCAGCAAAACTGGCAACTCCCTATGATGTTTATATGAAAACAGTCTATTCACTTGTTAAGGATCGTTTGGAAGATCTTGATGATAAAGATATACTTTGGGAAGATGATATAACGAAACAATTAGCTGATTTCCAATTGGTAGCAGTAAAACAGTCTGTACAGATTATTCGAACCTATGGAGGATGTTTCATTTCTGATGTAGTTGGATTAGGTAAAAGTTATATTGGTGCAGCTATAGTTAAACATTTCGAAAGAACTGAGCATGTACGTCCTCTCATAATTTGCCCAGCAGCTTTAACTGAAATGTGGGAAAGATATAATGAGGTATACCAACTAAACGCACGTGTCTTATCTATGGGTTTATTAAAAGAGTCAGACACAAATATTTTGTTAGACAACATAAAATATAAAGATAGAGATTTTGTACTCATTGATGAAAGTCATAATTTTCGGAATCATGATACTCAGCGTTATAGAATACTTGAGAAATTTCTTTCTTTGGGTAGAATCAGATGTTGTATGTTAACTGCTACACCACGAAATAAAAATATATGGGATGTATACAATCAGCTAAAACTGTTCCATCAAGAAGAATTGACTGATATGCCAATAGATCCACCAAATATTAGAAATTATTTCAAATTAATAGATTCTGGTGATCGTAAATTACCGAATTTACTATCAAATCTTCTAATACGTAGAACTCGTAAACATATACTTAAGTTTTATGGTTACGATTATGAAACAGAAAAACCTATTGATCCAAATATGTTTAGTGAATACTTGATTGGAAATAGAAGAGCATATGTTGATGTAGCAGGGAAACATCAATTCTTTCCAACCAGACAATTAGAGACTATATCATATAGCATAGAAGACTCTTATCAGGGTTTATACAAACAGATCAGAGGATACATTGCAAAAGATAAAAAGAAAACAAAAGTTTGTGAATCGATTGATCAGTTACGTTATGCTCGATATGGATTGTGGCATTATGTAAAGAAGGATAAACAGGAGAAATTACCATACTCAGAATTACAGAGAGCTGGTAAAAACATTAGGGGATTAATCAGAATATTATTCTTCAAAAGATTGGAATCAAGTATTAGTGCTTTTAAAGAATCAATAAAAAAAATGCTGGATATTCATAAAAAGTTTTTAGCTGCTATGGAAAAAGGGTATATCCCCGCTGGACAGGAAGTTCAAAAGATCTTATATTATGAAACAGATCTTAACAAATTCCTTTCAAAATTATCAGATGATAAAACAAAATACAAAATTGATGATTTTGATAAAAACAAGTTACAAGAACATATCAAATACGACATGGATATTTTTGAAAAGATTTTTGAGTTAGTTGCTCCAATCAAGCCAGAGCAGGATGATAAATTAGCTGTATTAAAAAAATTAATCAATAACCCTGAATTAAAAAATGATAAGATATTAATATTTACTCAATATGCTGATACTGCAACCTATATTTTTGACAATCTTAATCCGGAAAAATCTGATGATACAATTGAAGTTATCCAAAGCGGTGATAAAAGTCAGGAAAGAATTATTGGCAGATTTGCACCTGTTGCTAATCCAGAGTATAGAATGAAAGAAAAGGAATCTCAGATTAGGATTTTGATTGCTACAGATGTTTTTTCAGAAGGTTTAAATCTGCAGGATTGTAATAGAATAATTAATTATGACCTACACTGGAATCCTGTAAGATTGATACAAAGATTTGGTAGAATTGATAGAATTGGAACAGAGCATGACACAATATATGGATACAATTTTTTACCAGAAACTGGTATAGAAAGGCATTTAGGCTTATTTGAAAAACTTACACATAGAATTCAGGAGATTCATGATACAATTGGTGAGGATGCAGCAATATTAGATAAATCAGAGCAGATTAATGAAAAAGCTATGTATACTATATATGAAACAAGTGGAGATCAACTTAGCTTATTTGAAGAAGATGATGGAGGACTTTTAAATGTCACAGATGTTGAAGAACAAATGCGTCAGTTAAAACGAGATGATCCAGCTGAATTTGAACGAATCACAAATTTACCTGATGGCATCAGAGCATCTAAGGTTTCAGAACGTGATAATTATTATGTACTATGCGAAGCAAAGCATCCAGATGAAAGTTCTTTAAAAAATTATAAACAACTTTTTTTACTAAATAACGAGCAAGAGGTAATAACCAAAGATATCCCTACTATATTAGGAGCTATCAAATCTGAAAGATATGAACTTGCAGGAAACAAATTGCCTTCAAATTACAACTCTACAATTATGAAAGTTAAAAAGAATTTCTCAAAGATTATCAAACAAAGAGAATCAGAGAAAAAGTATAGTTATTCTTTAACATTAGGTCAAAGATATATTATAAAAGAGTTAAGAATAATTAACAATAATGCTGAAGATGAAGATGTAAAACATAAGATACATGTTTTGGAATCAGCTTTTAGAGGTCCGCTATCTTCTGCAATCAAAAAAGAACTAAATAAATTAAGACTAAATGCAATAAATGGAGATCATTTACTAAGTATTTTAGGCGAAATTTATACTCAACATGACATGTCAAAAATTGAGCATAATAGAAAATTTTCAAATAGTAAACCTGTAGAGACAATTATATGTAGTGAATGGGTAGGAGAATAATTATGAAATATTTGTTATACCATTTACAGCATTGATTTATTTTTGACAGCTCTAATTATTTTTTGGTATACGATTGAGACATATAGAATACGGAAACAGGATCAAGAGAAAATAAATACAAGATCACGTTTCAGTTGGAGGAAGGGTAGGAGTTAAATCTCTGGTAATTTTCCAATCGCTTCATCTTTCTTTTTATCAATAAGTTTGGCATATACCTGTGTCGAAGCTATATCTTTATGTCCCATAAGTTTTTGTACTGAATAAATATCAACATCATTGGTTATACAAATTGTTGCGAATGAATGACGGGCACAATGAAAAGTAATGTTTTTGCTAATACCAGCTTGTTTCATCCATTTAGTGATATGTTTATTTATTGCCTTTCTATCAATTAAGTTGAAAACCAATTGAGATTTTTTCTGGGTTTTTCTTTGTTCTTCGATTATCCCCATTGCTTTAGGATGAAGTTTCGTGCGATCATCTTCTCGATTCTTGAGTTGTCGAAAATAGAGATAACCTTCATTAATCGCTCTGAAAGGTAACTCTTCGATGTCTTCTAATCTTAATCCGGTGAAACAGGAAAACAGGAAAGCATTCATTATTTGCTTATTATCAATGGGGTTTTCTATAAGCAGTTTTATCTCTGTAATTGATAAGAATTCCCTTGGTTTCTCTTTATTGTGATTCAGCTTAAACTTTATGTCAGGATTCTTGGCAGCTTTTGTCGCTGGGTTTGATGTGATGATCTCTTCATAAACAAGCTGGTTCAAGGCAGCTGAAAACACTTTATAATAGACTTTGGGTGTAGAATAGTTTCCTATGTTATTTAGATATTCGTAAAATGAACGACAAAATTTAACATCAATGGATTTTAATGCCAAATAACCATCAGTGAATTTATAAAGATGTTTATAAACAGATAGCCATTTCTTTTTTGTTGATCCCACCTTCTTTTCTGCTAACGTTTTGAATGTGTCCACAAAATCTGCACTTAAATACCTATTATTCAAGGTGCCATTATTGTCATCAAGTACAAGTTCCAGCTTATCTCTATAGCTGATTGCATATCTAAGAGCTTCATCATCAGCAAGTGCTGAGTCTTTAGTACCGAGGACAAATTTGTTCAAATATTTATATGTTCTCTTACCATTTTTGTATAAATCAAGGTAGATACTATATTTTTCAGTTTTCTTTTTTCTAACTCTTATTTTTATGCTCTTTCTCGAGTTAATATTTTTGATCTCCTTTTTAATATTTTCAATGCTATTTTTCATGAAAACCTCCAGGTACAAAATTAGTTCCGGGCAACAAACGGGCAACAAAAATCTACAAAATAATGGTAAATAATGTAATATAATGTAAAATA
>LSCK01000033.1 GCA_001577135.1 Cloacimonetes bacterium TCS60
GTTATTTGCCCTTCGGGCATCATTCGCTTCTCCTTTCATAGTGTCAACCTATTTTAGGATTAGAGTGGGTTTACATTTTTCATTTTACATTTTACATTGCTTTTTTTATACTACTGATTTTCCCACATTTCAGCCTAGCAATCTTGACATTTATAACAACAAATCTAGAGACAGAGAAAATATTTTAAACCAAAATTAGCAAAAATTTTCAGGAAAATAATTATGAAAAAATTTATCCCTATATTAACTACTCCTTTCTTTAATGGATTTGTTAAGCTTGCTGAAATGGGAGCAAATTGGCAACAGGCCGGTAGTTACATCTTGCACCTTTTATTGCTCACTATTTTCTCCTTTTTAGCTGTTGTTTTGAGGTGGAGAGATCTCAAATTCAAATTAAAATAACCTGTTTTAGTATAAAACTATGCAAATGAAAAACCTTACAAATTTAATATGATTTTAGACTGTGCTATCTTTACACCTTATGAATAAAATTAAATTTTGGTAGGTATTAATGTGAAAATCTTAGAAAAATATAAAACTATCGATTTACTCTACATTGCTATATTCGCTGCTCTGGGTTTAGCCATGAAACCAATAATTTCCCCTCTTTTCAACTCGCTTTTTAGTTGGCTTCCAGCTGGTTCATTTGTGGGTGGATTCTATATGATGTGGTTAGCGCTTAGCGTTAGTGTGGTTAATAAAACTGGTTCCGGAATTCTTTTTGGACTAACCCAGGGATTACTGGTTCTGATGTTGGGATGGTTTGGCAATCATGGTATATTCTCTTTAGTTATCTACACCTTACCAGCTGTTTTTCCTGAGATCATACGATTTTTTTTCAGAAAAAAAAATAATGTGCTATATCATATCATACTTTGTGCTACTGCAAATGTAACCGGCACCCTTTTTGTTGCCCTTTTTATGCTACGCCTGCCCCCTGTCCCTCTATTAATTGCTCTATCATCTTCCCTGGTCTCAGGGGGGCTTGGCGGAATTATTTCTCATAAATTATTTACTCTATTAATTGATTATAGATTGATAAATAATTCCAATAAATAAATTTAGTCTATGAAGTTAATTTGTGAGATTATAAAATTCCAATGAATGTGAATAGTAAATACGGTTACGAATTTATGAAATCTCCAGCTTATAAAATATTTAATCATTAATTTACAGATGAGATATCAACTTACTTGCCAGAACTTAAAATTTAAATATTCGATCAAAAATAATTGGTTGTTTAACGGGATATCATTCCAGTTAGCAAAAGGTGATATAATAACAATATCAGGTGCTAGTGGTAGCGGTAAGACAACTCTTTTGCATCTATTGAGTAAAGTAATTCCTCAGGTTAAAACAGGAGTTTTCCACGGTAAAATCTCTGTCAAGGGCAAAAACATAAGCAAATATTCACCTCCCGCTTTAGCAAAAGAGATGGGAGTTTTATGGCAGTATCCGGATAGGCAATTAATTTTTCCCACTGTTGAGCTTGAGCTAGCTTTTTATCCCGAAAACTTCAATTTGCCGGTAAATACAATACGCGACAGGATTAAGCGACTATTACAAGAATTTGCTATAGAAGATCTAAAAGACAGGGATACAACATTTCTCTCTTTTGGGGAAAAAAAATTTGTCGCATTAACCTCCCTCTTAACATACAATCCTGATATTCTGTTATTGGATGAGTTAACTTCCGGGTTATCAGATAAAAAGGAAAAATTAGTAGTTGAAAAAATCAAATCTCTAGCGGAACAGGGAAAAGCAATCCTCATAGCTGACAACAATCCTATTATAGATAAACTTTCTCATAAATCCATAAATATAGAGGATTACAAATAGTGATTACAATTAAAGATCTAAGTTTTGCTTACAACAACAGCGATTTCATTTTTCGTAATTGCTCTCTAAGACTGGATTTATCTGCAATTACCTTTCTCAGGGGTGAAAATGGAAGCGGTAAATCAACCCTTTGCCGTCTCCTGGCAGGTCTGGAAAGAAATTTTTCTGGCTCAATAGAACTTAATTCAAAAAATATTAATAATTTAATCCCAACTCAAATCGCTGAACAAATTTTATACATACAACAAGGGGCACTAAAAAATCTAATCGCAGCTACTCCGGACAGTGACCTTGCCATATGGCAACATAAATTTATTATGCAGGATAATCCGGATTTGCAACAGAGGCGTGAGCAGGCTTTGAAACATTTCAAAATAAATTCAATAAAGCATAAACCGATCTGGGAGCTAAGTAATGGCCAATCTAAACGCATTGGACTTGCAGCAATGCTTATTGATGAAAAAGAATATGTCATCCTGGATGAGCAAACTTCTGGGTTGGACAAAAAAACGTTATCTTTTTTAAAACAGATTCTCAAAAAACGAAAAGAAAAAAATTTAGGGGCTTTAATAATCTCTCATAACATTGAATTCTTACATGAACTAATTGATAATGTTATCGAAATCAAAGGCACAAAATTGTTAAAAAAATGAGACTAAACCTACGTACAATCATCACAATTGTTATATTGATTACCACCCTTGCCGTAGTGTATATAAACATTACCCTGGAACTAATTTTGATAGCTGTTTCCATTCTATTGCTTTTTCTAATTAATCCTCATAAACACAACCGACTGAGAATCTGGCACAGAATAAGAAATCTGGGAATATTATTGCTCGTAATTGTGCTCAGTCAAATTCTATTTCGTCGCTCAGGCGATGTGATTTTTTCCTGGTATTTTATAAAAATTACCGAGCAAGGTCTCACTTTTGGTATTGCGATTGCATTAAGATACTTGCTTATCATCATTGTGGCAGGTCTTCTTTTGGATATCCCTTTTTCTGAGTATCTAAAAGCATTTAGGGCGTGGAAATTTCCTGTAAAATTAACTTTTCTGCTTATCAGCACAATTCACTTTACCCATATTTTTCAAAAAAATCTTAGCACAATTCAGGAAAACTTACTCCTGAGAGAGATTAACCTAAAATCACTCTCCTGGCGCAATAAGTTCAAGGCTATTGTTACTTTAATATTTCCGCTGGTAGGTAAAAGTTTATCTGAAATAAAATTTCGTTCCGCAGCTCTAGAACTGCGGGGATTTGGTTATAGCAAAACGCAAACTATTCTCTTCCATGATAGATTAAAGTGGTATGATTACCTTATTCAATTTACAGTTATCCTAATTTTCCTTTTACTCTTACTTAGGAAAATAATTTAGATCAAAAGGAGCTATAATGAAAGTGTTTAGTATTGGTGGATATACTCAAAGCGGCAAGACGACAACAGTCATTAATTTAACCAGAGAGCTGAAGAGAAGGGGCTATCGAGTAGTAACAATCAAAGATATCCATGCTCAAAATTTTAGTATGGAGAGCGAAGGAACTGATACCTGGAAGCACTGGGAATCTAGTTCTGACGTAGTTTTTGCCAGAGGAGAGGAAGAGACATATCAAATATGGCATAAGCAGTTAACACTAAATGAAATGCTCGAGCATATTAGCGCTGATTATGTTATCATAGAGGGGATGAAAAAATCTCCTTTACCTAAAATTATTTGTGCTTCTACTGAGAATGAACTTAGAGAATTGGTGGATGGGACCACTTTTGCTGTATCAGGTGTTATAACAAATGATTTAAAAACTTTTGGGGATATTCCGCTTTTAAATACTAATAAAGAAATTGCGGAATTAGCGGATTTAGTTGAGGAAAAAGTATTTAAGGTTCTCCCTTACCCGGATCCGGAATGTTGTGGTGAATGTGGACTGAGCTGTAGGGAGTTGTGCAGTGAAATTTTAAAAGGCAACAAAACCAGAAAGGATTGTGTCATGGACAATAATGAAAAGATCAGGGTCAGCATCAATAGTAAGAAGATGAAACTAGTACCATTTGTACAGAAAATTATATCTGATGTAATTATAAGTTTGTTACAAAACCTGAAGGGTTATGAAAAAGGAAATATTGAGATAAAAATCGATAATGAGTAGTTTGGAGATGATAAATCCCAAAAAACTTGACGTAGAATCACATTAAGCAGGAAAGTGGTAATCTAGAATTCAATATTGTAAGGAGGACTTAATTGTCTGTTAAAATAAAACTTAGTAGAATCGGAGCTCGTAATCAGCCATCCTTTAGGATAGTTGTTATAGATTCTCATAAGAAAATTAATGGTCGCTTCATTGAAAATTTAGGCCATTATGATCCCAAGCCGGAAGATTTTGTATTTGAAATTGATAACGAGAAAGCAATGTATTGGTTGGAGCAGGGAGCCATTCCTTCCCCAACAGTAAAAAGTCTATTGAAAAAAAATGGTGTTTTAGAAAAATTTCACAAGAAAAAATTTGGTAAAGAGGACGATTCTGATCAAGAATCAGACGACCTTGAGTCCAAAGCAAAATAAATCAAATTTGCCGAAAAGGCAAAAATATCCTTGTAGGAGGAGAAAATGAAAGAACTAATTGAATTCATCGCAAAAGCATTAGTTGACAATCCTGATGAAGTAGAAGTAAAAGAAGTATCTGGTGAAAGAGTTACTCTCTTTGAACTCAGTGTCGGAGATGGTGAAGTTGGAAAAGTTATTGGAAAAGGTGGTAGAACTGCCAACGCTATGCGCACTCTGCTAAATTCAGTTTCAACTAAACAAGGCATGAGAGCCGAATTAGAAATAATTGAATAATTTGATCGGATGGAAATTGAAGACTTAATTTCCATCGGTTTTATTAAAAAACCTTTTGGGAATGACGGTTTTGTTACCGTTGTTCCCAAAAGTAGTTTTATAGAGATTTTTCCCTCATTTACTGAATTTTTCGTTGTCTGGAAAAATCGAAAAGTACGGTATAAAACCGTAGAAAAATGTCACTCTCACAAGAATAAAATTAAGATAAAATTCAAAGATATAAATAGTAAAAAGGCTGCCTTTGAATTAAAAAAAGCAGAGATCATGATCGCAAAAGAGGATCTGCAATCTCCCTATTTAGACAACTATGATCACCCGAAGATCATAAAAGGCTATAAAGTTTTTTCTTGCCAAAATGATACATTTTTCGGTTCAGTAAAAGATACTCTATTTACTGCTGCCCATCCCATTCTTATTATTTCTAGCCCAAATGATAAAGAGATTCTCATCCCCCTCGTTGATAATTTTGTTACAAAGATCGATGACAAAAAACAAAAAATTTTTATCAAAACAATACCAGGATTAATTGATGCAAATTGATATTCTCACCCTTTTCCCAAATATGTTCAAATCTCCCTTTCAAGAAGGAATGATAAAACAAGCATTGGATAAGGGCAAGCTCTCTGTAGATTTTTGTGATTTTAGACAATTCACAGAAAATTCGTACGGCAGTGT
>LSCK01000034.1 GCA_001577135.1 Cloacimonetes bacterium TCS60
AATGAGCTTCGTAATTATAGAAAAGCTACAGTTTCATCAGAATCATTTTCTTGGAACATGTAAATCCTGGTGCTTGCATTTTATAAAAATAAACACCTTCAGACACTTTTC
This sequence comes from Cloacimonetes bacterium TCS60, assembly GCA_001577135.1. Classification (GTDB taxonomy): domain Bacteria; phylum Cloacimonadota; class Cloacimonadia; order JGIOTU-2; family JGIOTU-2; genus TCS60. Next base: position 112 of record LSCK01000034.1, read on the forward strand.
TGCCCGAATTATCTGACCCATCCCAAATAACACTATGCTCGGCAGCACCAAATTCCCTATCTGCAAGGACTTTGATGAGCTGTCCCTTAATATTGTATATTTTAACAGAAACTTTAGAGGGATGAACTAGAGAAAAGTTGATCGTAGTTTGAGCTTGAGCTTTGAAGGGATTGGGATAGTTTTTCCCTAAGGTGTAATTTGAGTCTTGAATTTCATCATCAATACTGGTTGTAATGCTTGAGAAATATACATTGTCCACATAAACTGTATTAGGATCTCCGGAAATTAACAATTGTGCGAGATGTTCTCTAGTGACAAGATTGGTAAAATCCGACATTGGAATATTCAGTTCGATCCACTCTCCAGTTGCCATTGTGTTTTCATCAAAGGTGATCTCATGCTCCACGTCATCCCCACCACCATATGATCCATCAGCTCCAAAATCCACCAGTTTTACCTTGAAAACTGCAGGAGAGGAAGTATCATCCGCAGTCCAGACATCCATATGAAAAAAGTTCATATCCGTGGCATCAATAGTGGGAGAGGTAAATTCGACACCAGCATAAATAAGGTTTGTATATTTTTTGGTATCATTACCTGCTAACTGAATATCGGTTACATCAGCTTGATCCCAGTCAGCAGACCAGGTATCTACCGGAACATTTGTATAGGCATTACTAAAGAGAGAAATCACACTATCTGCTGGTTCAGTAGGTATAGGTGCCGGCATTATTGAGTTGGAGGAGACCAGTTGTCTAGCAGGAACTTCTAGCGTTTCTCCATCAGAGAATTGAACCGTTATGGGCGAGTAAGTTGGATTATAGGCAAGGTAAGTATTTGTGCCGTTGTGGCAAAACACTGCGTAATTTGCTACATTAGCTGTAACAGAAAGATCAACTTGTCCCATCGCTTTTAAATTATGCAGCCAATAATATGTATGGGCTCTTGTTTCTCCGCCTTCAACAGGATAATCCGGATAATCGTTGAATTTAGAAAGAGCCAGATCGGGATCTGAAAGGGCGATAAACTCCCAAATAATATCATACCATTCATTTTCCGGACCACCGTTTTCTGCCACCATTTCGTTGTAATTATCAATTATATAGCCAGGATTTCTACCTAGATATAAGGAAGCAGAAGTCAATGGTAAAAAATTTATCCCGTGAATCATCTCTGGTTCACCGGAAAACCAGGTGCTGTGAGAACCACCCGTTCCCCAAACAATTCCCACGCAGTTATGGGGAAAACTAGCCGGAAAAACTTCATTATCTACATCAAACCAATATTGCTCCACAGCATGATATTCATTTGTATAAAGATAAATTCCCAGGTCGCGAATTTCATCGTTTCCGATAGCAGAGCCCCACAGAGCTACACCAGCTGAAAAATTTAATGACTCGGACGAAGATTCCTGATTATTCCCCGAGTCGGTAGCTCCAGTGCCACCTGCCCAGGAATGCCCGGCATAGATATCATAATTTCTTAAAAAAGGAAAAAGACTATCGTTTCTATCCCAGGCAGCTACATCCCGAATCAGCATATTAACCATTCCGCCCCATAAAGTTTCACTGGCCCACACAATGTCATATTGAGCAATGGTAGCAGCAGCCATAATAAAATATCCCCAGTGGAAATGATGATCGTTCAGTTGGGTGTCGGAAGCAAAAGAAGATGGAAATCCGACCAAGGTTCCCCAGGTTTCATTAAAATAAAAAAGGTTGGAAGATTCACCGGCCGAGGCAGTTAACCAATTTTCCAAACGGGATTTTAAGCATGTTAAAAAATAATCTCTAGCACTAATATCTCCTATTTGATCAGCGATTCGTACAACCTGAGCAACCTTACCCAGATCTTTGCCGTGAAAATATGTATCATTGTAAGGAATTAATTGGTCGATGGATTGCCCGGCAAGTGTTTGAATATACCCCTCTAATTGAGTTTGTTGATACCCACTGCTGCCTGCCAATTCATTGGTGAACCCGGGAATAATTCCCATAAAAGGCATCTCTGTACTGAACGAACTTCCCTCATAAAGTCTCATTAATCCGCGGGGCGAAGGATGGGTGTAATTGGTAAATGTTGCATTGCAATTTAGCCATTGATGTCGGAAAAGAGCAAGGAGCGGTTGATCTTCTGTTCCCTCTTTTATCTGGGTAGTTACTTGATAGGTCGTGGTAAGCAAAGAATTATTTTCATTATAATTCCAGCTAACCTGAGAATCTGTGATAAAAGCATAAGCATGATCCTGGAAGAAATTAAGTGTGGTTGTACTGCTATTTGGTAAAACAGCTAAAGAGAAATAGTCATTTCCGTTTAAGTTTGATTCAAAAATATTTCCTGAAATATTCCAGGTAGAACCAGTCGGTGCAAATATTCCATAATGATGTCCGTTAATTGTAACTCCCAGTACCCCATTTTGATTATACCAGATTGAAGGAGTGGATATGAAATCCAAACTGGCATTACCTCCATTTTTACTAAAATATACAAAAGACAATCCATGACCGAAAGTTGCATACAGGCTATTTGAACCATTCTCCCACTTTGCCTTAACCGTCCAATCTCCGTAGTCATCCAAGAGTGTGTTTGGAAAGGAAATATTACTAATACCAACTATAATTTCTTCATTGTAGGGATAATTATAATTACCCGCAGAAGCATCAGCAACCCCGATTCCCAAACCCTGTGCTTTACACTTCAGGTTTAAAGGATGTGCAGCTAAAACTTCTGAATAATTGTTTCCAACATTATTTTTGTAAACTAAAGAAGTCCACCAGTCATTGGTCGGGATTGGTCCACTAACATTTGGCGTAATAGCAGGATAAGCGGTTGTTCCGTTTTGATATTGCGGTGGATTTCCTCCTGCTGGAAGATCTGTAGTATAGCTGCCATTTCCCACCTGAATGATATCCCCTGCTAAATAGGAAGGTACTAAAAGGCTAAATGCAATTATAATATAGGCAAAATTTCTTTTGAAAAGCAAATGATATTTAAATTTTGCTGGAATTAATGATTTTAAATAACTCATTGTTCTAATTATATTTTTCACTGTAGCTCCTGCTTTTATTTAGTAAAAAATATTATTACCCTTTATTCATTCATCATATTAAAAGTTTTCTGATATTGAAAAAGAGCTTATCATTAGTTTACTTTATTAATAATGTTTTTTTAATCTACAGCACTTTTGGGGATGAAGCATTAAATTTCTTATATTTTAATCCAAATCCGTAGGGGAATCTTGGCATATAATTT